>NZ_JBARCR010000752.1:0-1522 GCF_049794275.1 Trebonia sp. | reverse complement strand
CCGTCGGGCTGCTGTACGCGGCGCCCGGGGCTGGCGCGCTGCTCGGCGCGCTGACCAGCGGCTGGGTCGGGCGGGTGCGCCGTCAGGGGCTCGCGGTGATCTGCGCGGTCATCGTGTGGGGGCTGGCGATCGCCGGCTTCGGGGTGGTGCGCTTCCTGCCGTTGGCGCTGCTGCTGCTCGCCGTCGCGGGCCTTGCGGACGTCGTGTCTGCGGTGTTCCGCAACACGATCATCCAGTTCGCCGCGCCCGACGCGATGCGGGGGCGGCTGCAAGGCGTGCAGATGGCGGTGGTAGCCGGCGGGCCGCGACTTGGCGACCTAGAGGCCGGAGTAGTGGCGACGGCGTTCGGCGACACGGTGTCCGTGGTGTCAGGAGGACTGGCCTGCGTGGTCGGCGCGCTGGTGGTGGCGCGGCTGCTGCCGGGGTTCAGGCACGAGCGTTCGACGGTGGGTACCTTGGGGCATGAGGGGGTCCTCGCTGCTGCTGGCGAGGCTGTTGTGGCGGCTGGGCCTGTTGCGCCGATTGTGCCGGCTGATGCGGTTGAGTCGGCTGATGCGGCTGATATTGCGGAGCAGGAGGCCTAACCGGCGTCCTTGCGGCGTTTGGTTGGGCGTTAGCCGGCGCCGCGCGGGGCCGCGACCAGCGTGGCCAGCTCCTCGTCGGTGAAGGTCAGGCCGAAGACATCACTGAGCGAGGTGGCGAATTCCTCGTCGGAGAGCGTCCTGCGGTTCTTGACGTGGCCAGGGGTGGTGATGGTGTACATCCGGCCGACCAGGGCGTGGACGGCGTCCGGGTAGCGACGGGCCACGATCGGCTGCCAGGTGAACCACGACTCCGGGTAGGTCGCCGTGAAGTGGTTCGACAACACCACGTCCGCCGGGTACACCGGCCGGTCCTCGTACCTGTAGAGCGTGACCCACTCGCCGGCCTGCAGCTCGCGGACCTTCCAGGTTTCTTCGGCGTCGTCGGGGGCTATCTCGTAGGTCCAGCCGTCTAGTTCCTGCGGGGCGCTGGTGTTCGTTTTGCCCAGCTCCAGCGGGCCGGGCGGCGAGTTGCCGAAGCCAACGTCGGCGAGCCAGGTCCCGCCGTCCGCCCCGACGCGCAGGGTCAGGTGGGTGCGCGGGCGCACCGGCTCGCCGTCCGGGCCGACCCGGGCGAGCAGCCGGTCCACCTGATAGCCGAGCCGTTCCAGGACCGCGCCGAACAGCTGGCCTTGCTCGTAGCAGTAGCCGCCCCGGTTCGCGAAGACGAGCTTGGCCTGGATCGAGTCGAAGTCCACGCGGACGCCGCGGCCCAGCATCAGGTCCAGGTTCTCGAACGGGATGGCCGCCAGGTGCGCGCGGTGCAGCCCCGCGAGCGTGGCGTGCGACGGGTCGAGCGGGCCGTCGTACCCGATGCGCTGCAGGTAGGCGTCGAGGTCAAGGTTGCGGACGGACCACTCGTCGGGCGCCGTCGCCTCGTCTGGTGTGGTTGGTCCGGTGGCCGCCATCAGGTGGCGGGCTCGGCCGGCGTGGGTGGGGCG
>NZ_JBARCR010000751.1:0-1646 GCF_049794275.1 Trebonia sp. | reverse complement strand
GGCTCGCGCCGCTCGCCGCGGCGGCGGCCGTGATCGCGGTCGCGATCTCGCTCGTCGCCGTCAGGGGAACCCCAGGCGGTCACGAGCTGGTGCCGGCCGTCAGCCCGGCTGGTGCGGCCGTCAGCTTCCCCGACTATTACCTGACGTTCAACCAGCCGGTCAGCGACGAGACCATACCGGTCGGGCTCGAGCTCCGCTCGACGCTCACCGGAAAGACGCTATTCACGCTCCAGCCGCCGCGCGGCCTCAGCTTCGCCGGGATCACCGGCGCGGCCGACGACCGCACGTTCGTCGCGGACGCGCACCGCGATCCCTACGGTGACTTCAACTCGGGGGGGCGGTCCAGGACCTGGTATCTGGTGCGCGTCACGGGCACCGGTTCCCATGCCCGGCTGACGATGACCAAGCTGCCGGTCCCGGCCACCCCGGTCGGCACCGAGATCCTCGCGATCGCGCTGTCGCCTGACGCCGCGATGCTCGCGGTCGGGACGGCGCCCTGGACCGCTGACACTACCAATGCGAAGCAGGCACTGACGGTGTACTCGGTGGCCACGGGGGCGGTGCTGCGGACCTGGACGACGCCACCCGGCCGCGCCAACTGGGTGATCATGAGCGGTGGCGAGGGCGGCGCGGACCCCAACACGGGGGTGGCCTGGGTGGGGAACCACTCGCTCGCCTTCGCGGCGGCGGAGACCGCAGGGGCGGCGGGGACCGCAGGGGCGTCTCCGTACGAGTCCGCGGTGCGCGTGCTGGACATCTCGCGGCCCGACGGCGACCTGCTCAGCAGCAGCCGGCCGACCACCCTGGTACCTACCGGGGAACCGGGCGGCGACCAGAGCACCCCGTTCGGCTGCGATCCGAGCTGGCGGGTCAACGTGCTCATCACCGGTGACGGGACGTCGTTCGTCTGCGGCGGGTACGGCACGTCCGGCGCGCGACTGCCACAGTCGCTATGCAAGCCCGGGACCGCCTGGAACACGGTGGCGTTCACCGGCTTCTCCGTCACTACCGGCAAGGAGACGTTCCTGTCCGGGTACCGGACGACGTGCCAGGGCCTCGCGGTCGTGGCCTACGCCGTGTGGGTTAACGCCACGGGCAGCAAGGTCATCGGCTGGATGCACTTCGCCAGCTCGATCCCGGGTAAGTTCGGCGTGTTCAGCAACGGGTCGTTCCGGCCGCTGCCGATCCCGGTACCGGGCAGCTGGTACCAGTGGGACGACGGCAGCCTGCTGTACCAGGTCGCCTGGTAAGCCGCGGAACCGGCACAATGGTGGGCAGAACACCGCCCATCGGGCTGGAGGAAACGCATGGCTACCGTCGGGCTGCTGCATCCCGGTGAGATGGGCGCCGCCGTGGGCGGCTGCCTGGTCACGGCCGGGCACACCGTGCTGTGGGACCCGGCCGGGCGCAGCCGCGCCACCACCGGGCGCGCGCTCGCGGCGGAGCTGACCGGCACCAGCCTGGATTCGGTGGTGTCGCGCAGCTCGGTGATCTTTTCTGTGTGCCCGCCGCACGCGGCGCTCGACGTGGCGCGGCAGGTCGCCGCGACCGGGTTCGGCGGCGTGTACGTGGACGCGAACGCGATCTCGGTGGCCACCGCCGCCCTGGTGGCGTCGTCCGTGACCGCGGCCGGCGCGGTGTACGTG
>NZ_JBARCR010000750.1:0-2308 GCF_049794275.1 Trebonia sp. | reverse complement strand
CAGCCGGGCGGATGATGCGGTTGCGGGCGCGGCTGGCTAGGTCGCAGACCGGCTTCGGTGCCGCGCTGCTCGGCCTGCTGTCCAGGGACCGGCTCGACGACGACACCTGGGACGAGATCGAGGAGGTCCTGATCACGGCCGACGTCGGCGTCACGCCGGCCAGGCAGATCGTGTCGGACCTGCGGACCCGGGTTAAGGTCGAGGGTTCGCAGACCCCCGAGGAGGTGCGGTCCATGCTCCGCGCCGAACTGCTCGCCCAGGTGGACACCGAGGCGAGCCGGGCGCTGCGGACGCAGCGCCACGAGGGGCGGCCGGCGGTCATCCTCGTGGTCGGCGTCAACGGCACGGGAAAGACGACGACCGTCGGCAAGCTCGCCAGGTCGCTGATCGGCGACGGCGAGACGGTGGTGCTCGGCGCGGCCGATACGTTCCGTGCCGCGGCCGTCGACCAGCTGCAGACCTGGGGAGACCGGGTGGGCGCGCAGACCGTCCGCTCGGACAAGGATGGCGCGGACCCGGCCAGTGTCGCCTTCGAGGCGGTGAGCCAGGGCATCGAGTCTGAAGCCGACGTGGTGCTCATCGACACGGCGGGGCGCCTGCACACGAAGACCGGCCTGATGGACGAGCTCGACAAGGTCAAGCGCGTCATCGAGAAGCGCACCAGCGTGGACGAGGTACTGCTGGTGCTCGACGCCACTACCGGACAGAACGGGCTGCGGCAGGCCCGGGTGTTCGCCGAGGTCGTCGACGTGTCGGGCATCGTGCTGACGAAGCTCGACGGAACCGCCAAGGGCGGCATCGTGATCGCGGTGCAGCGGGAGCTTGGCGTTCCCGTGAAGCTCGTCGGCCTCGGCGAGGGCCCTGACGACCTGGCGCCGTTCGACGCGGAGACGTTCGTGGACGCGATCCTCGGCGACTGAACGCAACCGCGCGGCCAGCTGGATGAAACATCCGTGTAATACAGGGCTCGCCTGTTTCACGTCCCCGACACATTCTGACTGGACGCAGGAAACGCCGGTACGTCATTGTCAGTTCAGGCTAACGAAAGGGTGACTCCATGAAGCTCATTACGGCTGTCATCAAGCCCTTCAAACTCGATGATGTCAAGGCGGCGCTGCAGGCGTTCGGCGTGCACGGCATGACAGTCAGTGAAGCGAGCGGATACGGCAGGCAGCGCGGGCACACCGAGGTGTACAGGGGCGCGGAGTACCAGGTGGATCTGGTGCCCAAGGTCCGGGTCGAGGTCATCTGCGATGACGAAGACGCCGAGGACCTCGTCGGCGTGATCATCAAGGCATCGCAGACCGGCCGGATCGGGGACGGCAAGGTGTGGGTGCTGCCAGTCGAGACGGTGGTCCGGGTGCGCACGGGCGAGCGCGGTACTGACGCGCTCTGAGCCGGTGCGCCAGCCCGCTGGGCTGAGCCGGGCCTGATAGGACGCGGGGGGCCAGTACCGCGAGCGCGCCGTGCAAGCGGTGTGCACAACTCATTCGGGGGACCTGGTGAGCGTACATGACCACTTTCGCGGCTGATCGTAGCCGAAGGACTACAGAAACGGACCGCTGGCTGGCCGGGCTGCTGGGGGCGGAGCCCGGCGTCGCCCTCGTCGCCGTCGGCGGCTACGGTCGCAAGGAACTGCTGCCTGGCAGCGACCTCGACGTGCTGCTGCTGCACGACGGCAGGGAAGGCATCGCCAAGATCGCCGACCGGATCTGGTACCCGGTCTGGGACTCCGGCGCCAGGCTCGACCACGCCGTGCGGACCGTGCCGCAGGCCAGACGGGTGGCGGGCAACGACCTGAAGGTCGCGCTCGGGCTGCTGAACGCCCGGCACGTAGCGGGCGACCCCGACCTGACCACCCGGCTGCGCGAAGGCGCGCTCGAGGACTGGCGCGGCAACGCCAGGACCAGGCTGGCCGAGCTGAAGGAGCTCCACGAGGAGCGCACCAGGATGCACGGCGAGCTCGCCTTCCTCCTCGAGCCAGACCTGAAGGAGTCACGCGGCGGCCAGCGGGACGTGCACGCCATCCAGGCGATCGCCGCCGCCTGGGTCGCCCCCGCGCCAGGCCCGCGGGTGCGCGCCGCATACGAGCAGATCCTGGACGCGCGGCACGTGCTGCACGAGGTCACCGGGCGGCACATGGACCGGCTGGTGCTCGAAGAGCAGGACGAGGTCGCGCGCACGCTCGGCCTGCTGGACGGCGACGCGCTGTTGCGGCAGCTCGCGGGCGCGGGCCGCACGGTGGCCTACGAGGTCGATCACGCCTTCAGGCAGGCCGAAAGGGCCGGCAGCCGGCGTGGGCTCGGCG
>NZ_JBARCR010000749.1:0-1909 GCF_049794275.1 Trebonia sp. | reverse complement strand
GTCGTCGGGACGCTCGAGATGATCGGGGCGCTCGGCGGTCCGCACGAACGCGGCGGGCGCCCGGACAGGCTCGTCGTCCAGGACGCCGTAGTCGCTGAAGTCGTCGAACGAGGTCTCCTCGGCCCAGCTCCGCGGCCGGTCGTCCGGCGGCGCGAGCAGGCCGGTCGCCGACGCCCGCGGGCCCATCGCGCGCATGCCGTCGATGCGTGTCTCGTCATAGGCGTCATAGGCGGGGACGTCGAACCGCGTCTCATCAGACCGCGCCGTGCCCAGCGCCCTGAGGTCCATCCGCGTCTCGTTGAGGCGCGGACCGCCGCCGGGAGCGCCGAATGCCGAGAATCCGGAACCGGCCGGAGCGTCCCCGCCGAACCCGTCGTTCTCGTAACCGACGGGCTCGTCGTGCCGGACGTCCTCGTCGGACAGCCACAGGCTGTCAAGCCGGGTCTCGTCGAACCGCGGCACGTCGAACCGCGGCACGTCGGACCGCGCCGCGCCCAGCGCCCTCATGTCCATGCGCGTCTCGTCGAGGCGCGGACCGCCGCCGGGGTGCGGGCCAGGGTATCCGCCGCCCCTGGGCCCGTCGTCGTAGCGCGGGTCGTCGTAGGAGAGCCGGTCGTAGCTCGGCTCGTCGTAGCCGAACGCCTCGAAGTCGCCGGTGCCGATGATGCCGGTCAGGTCGTAGCCCGGGCCGTCGATGCCCGGCCGGGAGTAGTCGGACCCGTTGTAGCCGGCCGGGTCGTAAACCGGGGCGGCGTGATACGCGTCCGGCTCGTAGCCGTCGGAGCCGCGGTATTCACCCTGCTGAGGGCCGTGGCTGTCCTGCCCCGGGTGCGACCGCCGTTCGTCGTCATAGCGCAGCGGCTGGTCGTAGTCCCACGCCTGCCAGCGCGACTCGGCCTGGTACGCGTCAGGGCCCTGGTAGTCCTGCGGGGCCGGCGCGGGGTACGGCCGCTCGTTCTGGCCGCCGCCGTAACCGGGGCCGGGGCCGTAGCCGGGGCCAGCGTGCCCAGGCCCAGGCCCAGGCCGGCCGTATCCGTTCCCTGACGGCCCTGACGGCCCTGACGGCCCAGACGGCGCGGCGGGCGGGTAACCAGGCTGAGCGTAACCGGCATCCTGCGCCGCGGGTCCGTCGTAACCGGAGTCGCGGTAGCCGTCGTCGCCATACCCGGCCGCCGAGAGGTCGGCGTAGGGGTGCTGGCCCTGTGACGCGGGCGGCTGGGCAGCCCGAGCCTGGGGCGCCGCAGCGGAGTAGCGGTAGTCGCCCTCGCGGTACTCCAGGTCGGAGTACCCGGTTGGCCATGAGATGTCCGGGCCGAACGGGCCACGCCGCGGGTCCGCCGGAAGCCTCCCATGATCAGCCTGGGTATGCGGCCATCCGCTCCTCATAGTGGCGATCACCTCGTGTCTGAAGTACCTGGCGGGCAAGGTCACAACATCATCTCGGCTAACACACATCTTCGCTACCAGAACGGCCACATCAGCGTGTCGTGTCGCAATAGAACCGGATGAACCAGCAGTAACACGGACAACTTCAACGCCGTACGGAGCTCGTCCGAGTCTCAACGTAGCGCTCCCGCCGCGCCGATGAGGGGATCTTCGCGCCGCCCGCCACCGGGAGACCGGGAGACCGGGAGAGCGGGAGGGCCGTATAACGCGCTGCCGATGTCGCGGCGCCGCAGGGCCGCGAGGCCGGTCCCGCCGAGGACGACGGCGAGCGCGGCGAGCCAGAGCAGCGGGGACGCGGATACCGTGCCGCCAGGTAGCCGCGGCACGTGGGTGAAAGGGGAGATGTCGAGCACCCAGTGCGACAGCTGGATCACCTGGCCGAAGATGTTCAGCGCGACGGCGAGGCCGACCGCGGTCCAGCTCACCGCGGCAGACACCTGCGGCAGCAGGCCGAACACGGCGA
>NZ_JBARCR010000748.1:0-1664 GCF_049794275.1 Trebonia sp. | reverse complement strand
AGGATCTGTGCCTTCTTGGCGGAGAACTCCTCCTCGGTGAGGATGCCCTGGTCCTTGAGGGCGGCAAGCTGCTTGAGCTCTTCGATCTGCGGGCTCTCGGCGGCTTCGGGCGCGGCGGGTTCATCCGCTGGAGCAGCGGCAGGCGGGGCATCCTGGGCCTGGGCGGCCTCTGCGCTCCGCTGCGCGGACCTGGCTCCCATGCTGGCTGCGGTCCCGGCCACAACCGCGGTGGTCGCCATCCGTGCAATGGGCCGTCGTCGTCGGATCGGCATGTCAATCGCCTCCTGTTGTCTTGGCGCCGCCGGCGGAGGGCCATTGGGCGCGAATGGTGTGGGCTTGCCGATCTCAGTCGAGGGCGTCGGCCAAGGCGCCCATGGCCTGTTCGATGATCTCGCGCGGGATTCGCGCGCCTTCGACGATTACTCCGTTTGCCTCGCGCACTGCCGCCGCGAACGGGCCCGCCCAGGTGTCCTCCCAGATGAGCAGCGCTGCTGAGGAGTTCGGCTCGAGGCTCGAAGCGGCGTATGTGATGTCTTCGTCGGTGAGAATCCCGCCCACCTCGGCGTCGAGGCCGGCGAACGCCGCCAGCTCCTCGACAGCGTCGTACTCGACCACCGTCACCTCGCCGGCGGCATCTTTGCTGATGAAGGTGAGGTCGATGATCCTGATCAGTCCGCTGTCGATGAGCTTGGCGAGCTCCGGCACGATCTGACCGCTGAACTTGTTGCCGGGGAAGCCGAGAATCAAATATTCCACCGGGCCGATGCTCATGGCTTGTCTCCCTTCGGCCCCGGCATCCGCGGAGCGCCACGACCGCAAGTCTCCCGCGAACGACGAGAAAGGCCGTCACCCCTAGCGGATGGTTCGCTGGGTTCGCGGCGCCCGGCCGATCCCGCCTGCTAGCCGGCCGGGGTGACGATGCCGTATTCGTGGATGCGGCGGTAGATCGTCGCCCGGGACATGCCGAGCGCGCGGGCCGCGCGGATCTTGTTGCCTGCGTTGTCGAGCAGGCTCTGTACGATCGCGTCCCGCTCGATCGACTCCAGCGGGCTGAGCACCCGGCGGCTCACCGTCCAGCATTCCGGCGGCAGGTCCTGCGGCATGATCTGGCCGGTCCTGCGGTGCTGGACCACCTGCTTCAGCACCTGCCAGAGCTGGGTCGCGTTGCCCGGCCAGGTGTGCCGCAGCAGCAGCTGCATCGCCGCGGGCGAGCAGCTGACGCGGCCCTGCTGGCTCAGCTTGCCGAGGAAGAACGGCACCAGCTCGCGCAGGTCCTCGTTGTGGTGCCGTAGCGGCGGCACCCCCACGGTGCCGGGGAACAGCCGCAGCAGGCCGGTGAGGTCGGTCGTGGCCTGCTCGCGGTCGAGGGTGATCGCGACCCGCGGTGCCGCCTCCCGGCCAGCCTTCGCGCCGGCCAGTGCCTCGGTCAGCGCGCGGATCTGGCGGGCGTTCAGCGCGTCCACGTGCCTGATGATCAGCAGCCCCGTGCCGTCGGCCAGCTCCTCACGGACCTCCGCCAGCCAGTCGCTGCCCGCCGTCACGTCTACCACGTGGCACGGCGCCACGGGGTTGTGCCGCTGGTGGACGGCGCGGGCCAGGGCCAGCTTGCCGACGCCGCTCTCCCCCTCGAGCGTCAGCCACTCGCCGCGCTCGTAGGCCGCCTC
>NZ_JBARCR010000747.1:0-1599 GCF_049794275.1 Trebonia sp. | reverse complement strand
ACCCCGTCACCATCCGAATCCACCCAGGTCGCGACATCGGCACAGTAGATGACGGCATTCTTCCACCAGAGATCGCTGGTGGCCTTGTCTGTCATGCCGCACCAACTTCCCGGGTTCGAGGCTGCATAACGCCATCGCCGCTGTCGAGTTCGTCCAGGCTGATGGTGCCGCGGCGGGATAGCCGCGGGTGCGCGTCGGCACAGCCAGCGCTGCCCCGGTGGTTTGAGGTTCCACACGCGGGTAGCTGAACCGAAGCCAATCTCGAAAATGGCGCCAGGAACCTCATCGTCTATTGACACCGGGCGCTGCCAGGAAAGGAATAGTCGATGTATATCGGTATCGGTACCATAGTCGTCATCGTGATAATCGTGCTGGTCGTTCTCATGCTGCGCAGGCGCTAGGCAGCTGCGCCCTGCGCGCTCGCTCTGCACGTACTCCCTGCGCACTGGTTCTGCCGGTTAACTGCCAGGAAACAACCTGCCGGGATCATGGGGACATGGAAAAGCGTCGGCTCTTGATCGGATGCGAGTTCACGTATGTCGCCGCTATCCCGACTCCCGTGGTCTTCCAGGTGCAGCCGGCAGAGTCACCGCACATATCGATCGGAGACCGGCAGTGGACCTCCGAGCCGGCGCAACCGGCCCGCGTCTACACCGACTTGTACGGCAACCCGTGCGTGCGCGCGGTCCTGCCGGCCGGCAGGTCGAGCTTCCGCTACCAGGCCGTGGCGGTGGTTCCCGATGCGGTCGAAGAGTCGGACGAGGAGGCGCGGGAATGCCCGCCCGATGACCTTCCCGACGCCACACTGATCTACACGCTGCCGAGCCGGTATTGCCTGCCCGACGTGCTCGGCGGTGAGGCGTGGTCGCTTTTCGGCGGCCTCGCACCGGGCTATCGCCGGGTCCAGGCCATCTGCGACTACGTGCACGGTCACCTAGCCTTCGAGTACGGCAGCACGACGGCATTGTCCAGTGCCGTGGACGTTAACCTGTCCGGGCGCGGGGTGTGCCGCGATTTCACCCACCTGGCGATCTCGTTCTGCCGGGCACTGAACATCCCGGCCAGGTATGTCTTCGGGTACCTGCCCGACATGGATGTCCCGCCGGATCCGGCGCCGATGGACTTCGCGGCCTGGATGGAAGTCTGGCTGGGTGATCAGTGGTGGACGTTCGACCCGCGCAACAACATCAGGCGGAAAGGCCGCGTCGTGATCGGCCGGGGGCGCGACGCCTCCGACGTCGCCATGGCAACGACATTCGGCGGCCCGCTGCTTGAATCCATGCTCGTCCAGGCCGAGGAAGCGTCCGCATGATGGTGGCTCAGCTGGGCCAGCGTTCGCGCACGGCTGCCACGACCTTGGCGAGCTGAGCGTCGAAAGCGTCAAGCTGCTCAGCTTCGGCAGCGCTCGCGACGAAGGCGCGTCGGTCGCAGGCTATGCCCCCGCGCCATATCCGCTCAATGGCGCGCGTCGTGGTGATGTCCGTCAACGGGTCACCGGACACGAGGACCAGGTCCGCGCGCTGCCCGGCGGCGACACGTCCCCGGTCGGCGAGGCCGAACACTCGTGCCGGTTCAGCCGAGTCCCGCTCGGGACGAGGG
>NZ_JBARCR010000746.1:0-1635 GCF_049794275.1 Trebonia sp. | reverse complement strand
AAGCGGGGCTGTGCGGGGTCCAAGGTCATGGCATCGGCGGGGGCTAGGGCGTGAGCAGGGGGACTGAGCCCAAGATGCGGGTGCCTGCGCCTATCGCGGATTCCCAGCGGACGGTGCCGCCGATAGCGCCGAGACGGTCGGCCATGTTCATGTAACCGTGGCCGTTCTTGGCCTTGGCGACCTCGAAGCCCGGTCCGTTGTCGGACACCGAGAACAGCAGGCCGCCGGACTCTTCCCAGATCCGGATCGTGACGGTCGCGCCCGCGGCGTGCTTGCCGGCGTTCTGCAGCGCTTCCAGGCAGCAGAAGTAGACCGCGGACTCGATCTCGAGGCCGTACCGGCCGATGCCGTCGGCGGACACGGTCACGGCCAGCGGGCTGCGCCGCCCTGCGGCGGCCAGCGCCTCGCTGAGCCCGCTGTCGGCCAGCAGCGGCGGGTAGATGCCGTGCGCGAGATCGCGCAGCTCCTGGATGGTGCTCTTGACCTCCTCGGCGAGCTGGTCGATCATCGCGGTCACGGTCTCCGGGTCGTCGCCGACCAGGTCGCGCATGAGCCGCAGGTTCACCGCGAGCGCCACCAGGTGCTGCTGTGCGCCGTCATGCAGGTCGCGTTCCACCCGGCGCCGTTCGGCGTCCGCGGTGGCCACGATCCGCGCGCGGGACTGGCGCAGCTCGTCGGCCTGCTTGCGCAGCTCGTCGAGCGTGGTCTGCAGCGCGGTGTCCAGCCGGGCGTTGTGCACGGCGAGGCCCACCTGGCGGGCCAGCTCGGTGAGCACCCGGTCGTCCTCGGCGGAGAACGGGTCGGCCGTGACAGGCCGCCGCACCACGATCAGGCCGAGCAGCTCCCCGGCGTGGCTGACCGGCGCCACCCGCAGCTGCCCGGTATCGGGACCTGAGCCGTTCAGCGAGGGCAGCCAGACCGACGCCCAGGCGTGCCCGGATATCCCGGCGCGGGCTACGACCTGCCGTTCCCTGCCGCCCACGAGCAACGACCGCGGCCCGGTGTCCGGCACGGCGGCGGTCCGCTCCAGCACGTCGCCCGTGCCGGTGTAGACCTCGGCGGACGTCAGCGCCATCGTCTTGCGCAGCGACTCAGCGAGCTGCAGCAGCAGCTCGTCCATGGAGATGGCGCGCGTCATCCGGCTGCCGAACGTCCGCAGCACCTCGTCGGGCGCCTGCCTGGCCCCGAACACCCGCCGCGTCGCCCAGTCGGTGAGCCGCTCCCTGGCGGGGGCGAAGCTGATCGCGGCGACCGCCGCCGCGACCATGGACAGCCCGAGCAGCTGGCGGTCCGCCGAGGAAGACGGCGGCCGGCCGAGCCCGAGGATGACCACCAGGTAGATCAGCGCGACCGTGACGGCGAACCCGGCGACCGCGAGCACCTGCACGAGCAGGCGCCCGCCGCGGGGGCCGAGCCGCGGCACGTCCCCGGCGGCCATGCCGACGGGGACGAGCACCATCACGGAAGCAGCCACCGGCGCGACCGGCGCGGGCCAGTCCACGAGCAGGTACAGCACGGCGACGGACAGCGCGAGCCCGCAGGCGACGACCAGGCCGATGGCGGCCCACTGCAGCCGCTCCCTGTCGCGGCCCGCCGAATGGTCGTACCGCATCCGTGCGGCGGGCAGCGCGAGCA
>NZ_JBARCR010000745.1:0-6176 GCF_049794275.1 Trebonia sp. | reverse complement strand
CCGTGCTGGCAACACTGGCGCTGGCCGGCACCGCGGGCCTCGCCATCCTGCCCGCCGCGCTCCCCCTCGACCCGGTGCCGGCCGGCGCCGAGACCACCGTGGTAGCCGCCATCCAGGGCAACGTCCCGCGGGCGCGGGCAAGCCTGGCCGATCAGGTCAGCGATTACCAGACGGTCACGCAAAACCACGTGGCCGCCACCGACAAGCTGGCGCAGGAGGTCAGCGACGGCAAGCTGCCGAAACCCGACCTGGTGATCTGGCCGGAGAACTCCACCGAGATCGACCCCACCGTCTACCCGCCGGTCTACGATCAGATCGCCAGCGCGGCGAAGGCCATCGGCACGCCGATCCTGGTCGGCGCAAACCTGCAGAACCCCCAGCGCAACGCCGGAGTGCTCTGGCTGCCCGGTACCGGGCCTGAGCCGCACTACTACGTCAAGCGCCAGCTTGTTCCGTTCGGCGAGTACATCCCGTTCCGGAGCATCATCAGCAAGATCACGTCGCTGACCCAGTTGCAGCCGGTGGACTACACGCCCGGCCGCTCCAACTACGTGTTCCACCTCGGGCAGATCCGGCTCGGCGACGTTATCTGCTACGAAGTCGGCTTCGACAACCTCGTGCGGTCCGACGTTCAGGACGGCGCGAACCTGCTCAGCATGCAGACCAACGACGCCACGTTCGAGCGCGACGGGCAGACCGGGGAGACCGGCCAGCAGCTCGCCATGGCGCGGATCCGCGCCGTCGAGCACGACCGCGCCGTGGTCGTCGCGTCCACCACCGGGTACAGCGCGATCATCGCGCCCGACGGGCAGCTGATCACCAGCAGCGGCACCTGGCAGCAGGCGGAGCTCGAGGCGCGGGTGCCGCTGGTCAGCTATACGACGCTGGCCGACCGGGTGGGCCCGTGGCCGGAGTACGCGATCGTGGTGCTCACCGTCGCTGCTCTCGCGTACGCCGCGATTCGGCAACAGGCCAGCCGGCGCAGGACAACGCCGGTAAACTGACCATCCCTCAGGAGTCACCTCGAGAGAGGATGGACCCAGCGTGCGACGGCGCCTTCCAGCAGCGGCACTCGCCGCGGCCGTCTGCCTGCTCGCCGCGGCGTGCCAGAGCAGCACCCCTGCAGCGATCCAGCTCAACCCCACTTCGGTCGCCCCCAAGTCGGCGCAGGCGGCCGCGAAATACCTCGCGATCACCCCGGCCCCAGGGACCAAGGACGCGAACCCGGCGGACGGCATCACGGTCAGCGCGCGGAACGGCGGCAAGCTCGGCAACGTCAGCGTGCACACCAGCGGCGGCGCGGTGACCGGCTCGCTGAGCGGCGGCGGCGACCACTGGCACAGCACGTGGACGCTGGACACCGGCCAGTCCTACACGGTGACCGCCACCGGCACCGATGCGCAGGGTCACCCGGTCACCTCCACTAGCACGTTCACCACGCTGACCCCGTCGACCGCCTTCCACACCTCGATCTACGAGGGCCAGGGCGCGACCTACGGCGTGGGCATGCCGATCATGCTGTCGTTCGACCACCCGATCACCAACAAGGCCGCAGTCGAGCGGTCACTGCAGGTCACCACCTCCAAGCCCGTCATCGGCGCGTGGTACTGGGACGGCAGCCAGGAACTGTACTTCCGGCCGCGCGACTACTGGCCGGCCTACACGACGGTCAGCTTCACCGGCCACCTCAACGGCGTCGAAGGCGCTCCTGGTGTGTACGGCGTGCACGACCTGACCCAGACGTTCAGCATCGGGCAGTCGGTGATCGCGGTGGCCAGCACCACGGATTACCACACGCTGATCTACGTCGGCGGCCAAGTCCAGTACAACTGGCCGATCAGCACCGGCCGGACCACGATGCCGACCCCTGACGGCACGTACCTGACCGTGGAAAAGGGCAACCCCGTGCGGATGATCGGGGGCACAAAGGGCACCGCTGGCTACTACAACGAGCTGGTCAACTGGGCGGTGCGGTTCACCTACAGCGGCGACTACTACCATTCGGCCCCCTGGTCGGTCGTCGACCAGGGCACCACGAACGTGAGCCACGGCTGCGTGAACCTGCCGCCGGAGGACGCCCAGATCTACTACAACATGGCGATCCCCGGCGACCCGATCACGATCACCAACAGCCCGAAGGGCGGCAACTGGGACGACGGCTGGACCCAGTGGTTCCTCGGCTGGAGCCAGTTCCTGCAGGGCAGCGCCACGCACATGGCGGTTGAGGCGGGCCCGTCAGGCAGCAAGTTCGTCAGCCCGTCGTCGCTTCCCGCGGATACGGCCACGGCTCCGGTAGGTACCTCCACCGCTGGGAACTACTTCGCCGGCTAAGGGAGTCACCACGGGCCCGTTCGGGAAAATGAAATCCCTATTCAGAACGTAAGCGGCCGGCTCTACGGACGCGGCGTGCTCGTGACGGTGCCGGACGTCGTCTGCTGATTGACATGCGCGGTCGGCGTACCGGAAGAAACGGCCAGGATGACCCCGAGGGTGAGCGCCAGTGCGATCGGAATGAGCAGCGGCGCGGCGGCGCGGGCTGTCCTCCGGCGCCGGGTGCGGCGTCGAGCTTCGCTCGCCCGGTTGCCGAAGCCCCCCTCGATCAGCGTCACGCTGCCCACCTCCGCTCGGCCAGGTGTCTGAGCAGACAGACTAACGCCGTTATGCAACGGTTATCTACCGGATAGCGAAACTTGTCAAAATGGCCGTACTTGTCAAAATGGCCGTCAGGGAGCTTCCCAGAGGGTCGCGATGCCCTGGCCGACGCCGATGCACATCGCGGCGGCGCCCCGCACCGCCTCGCGGCGGCGCATCTCGTGCAGCAGCGTGGTGACGATCCGCGCGCCGGAACAGCCGAGCGGGTGCCCGATCGCGATCGCGCCGCCGTTCACGTTGACCCTCTCCGGGTCGAGCTTGAGCTCGTCGACGCAGGCGACCGACTGGGCGGCGAACGCCTCGTTGAGCTCGACGAGCTCCAGGTCCTCGATCCGCCAGCCAACCCGGCCCAGCGCACGGTTCATCGCGGGCACCGGCCCGATGCCCATGTAGTCCGGGTGCACGCCTGCCGCGGCGGCGCCGGCGTAGCGGGCGAGCGGGGTGAGCCCGGCGCGGTCGACGGCCTCCTCGGACATGAGCAGCAGGGCAGCGCCGCCGTCGTTCAGCGGGGAGGAGTTCCCGCCGGTCACCGTGCCGCCCTTGCGGAACACGGGCTTCTTGGCGGCGAGCTCCTCGAGCGTGATGTCCGCCTTGATGCCCTCGTCGGAGGTGACCTCGCCCTTGCCGGTGGTGACCGGGACGACCTCGCTGCCGAACCGGCCCGCGTCGCGGGCGGCGGCGGCGCGGTGATGGCTGCGCAGCGCCCACTCGTCTTGCCGCTCGCGGGTGATGCCGTACTTGTCCGCCACGTTCTCCGCGGTCTCGCCGAGGGTGACCGGCGGGTACATCTCCTGCATCTTCGGGCTGACCAGGCGCCAGCCGAGCCTCGTGTCGGCGAGGTCGAGGGACCTCGGGTACGGGTCGGCGGTCCGCGCGATCACGAACGGCGCGCGGGTCATCGACTCGGTGCCGCCCGCCACGCAGATGTCGGCGTCGCCCGCGGCGATCGCCCGCGCGGCATCGGCGACCGCCTCCATGCCTGAACCGCACAGCCGGTTCACCGTGGCGCCGGGGACCTCCACCGGCAGCCCGGCGAGCAGCACGGCCATCCGCGCGACGTTCCTGTTGTCCTCGCCGGCCTGGTTCGCCGCGCCCCAGTAGACGTCGTCGATGGCGGCCGGGTCGACGGCGGGGTTGCGGTCGAGCAGGGCCTTCAGGACGCCGGCGGCCAGGTGGTCGGGGCGGACCTCGGCCAGCGATCCCTTCACCTTGCCGATGGGCGTACGGCAGGCATCCACTACGAATACCGAGCTCACGCTGACCTACCTCTTCCGGTGGCGACCCTCGTCCGTTCCACCATAAGCCACGGCGCGGTGAGCATTAATTCCACCTCCGTGTCCGCTGTCACGCTCCGAAGGATTACGTTGGACCAGCTAGACCGGCGCTAACTGTGGAATGTCGACGTCTTTCTCTGAGCCCTTTCTCACTTATTTCTGAGAAAACCATTGCCTACTTGGATCGTGACTTACTTGTGCCGAGGGTGCTGCGCGTTCACTGAACACTTTTTCTCCGTCGTCCAGCCGGCGCGGCGCTGGCCCGGATCGGCCTGCGCCCGCGAAAATTGCTGCGGACCGTGGCAACTTTTCCGCCTGTACCGGCGTCTTTTAGTTTGGCGGGCCGTGATGGAAGTTTCCCGTTTGACAGCTGTTGCGCCTAGACTCTGATCGGCCGTCAACGAACTGAACAGCGATGCGATCCACGTCCCGTGAGCGCGTCGCACGCGCCGCCTGACCATTGGCCTGAAGAACTGTCGAGGAGACCGTAACTGTGTCGTTCTTGGGGAGCGTGGGCCAGGGCAGCGTGGCGCTGTTCCGGCACCGGGGAATAGCAGCGACTGCGGGCGCGGCCGTGCTGGTCCTGATCGCCGGCGGGACGTTCGCCGCCGTTTCTTCTCAGCGGGTCGGTCACGACTCGCTGGCCAACGCCAGCGACAGCAAGCAGCTGACCGGGACGTCGAATGAGCCGCGCAAAGTCGCGGGGCCGCCCGCCGCGCTGCTCCGGGTCGTCTCCGTGACCCCGGCCGGCGGCACACACGGCGCCAATGGCGGCGCACCGGTCACGGTGACGTTCTCGTCCGCGCTCGCGCCGAACTCGCCGCTCCCCACGCTCTCCCCGAAGATCTCCGGGAGCTGGCAGGTGGCCGGCGACACGGCGACGTTCACCCCCTCCTACGGCTTCCTGCCGGGGACGAACGTCACCGTGCGCATCCCCGGCGGCAACGGCGGCGTGCAGGGAGCGGCCGCCGCGACCGGGACGCTGAAGACGTCGCAGAGCGTCAGCTTCACCACCGGCTCGTTCTCCACGCTCCGGATGCAGCAGGTGCTGGCGCAGCTCGGCTACCTGCCGCTCGACTGGGCGCCGGACGGAAGCACTGCGTCGCCGGCGGTGCCCGCCAGAGAGCCGACGGTGCCCGCCGGAGACCTGAACGCGCAGGTGTCGGCGGCCTACGCGCCGCCGTCCGGCACGTTCAGCTTCCAGCCGGGATACCCGGGCCGACTGACCGACCAGTGGCGGACAGGTTCCGACAACATGCTCGACCAGGGCGCGATCAGGGCGTTCCAGTACAACCAGGGGCTCACGATGGACGGGGTAGCGGGCCCGCAGTTCTGGTCCTACCTGCTCAAGGCCGCGGCCCACGACCAGCGCAACCCCAACGGGTACAGCTACGCGCTCGCGACGCAGGGGTCCTCGAACGAGTCCCTGCAGGTCTGGCACAACGGCAACCGGATCCTGAACACCCCAGTGAACACCGGCATCCCGCAGTCCCCGACCGCCGACGGCACGTTCCCTGTCTACGAGCGCCTGCAGTTCCAGATCATGAAGGGCACGAACCCGGACGGGTCGAAGTACGCCGACCCCGTGAGCTGGATCGCCTACTTCAACGGCGGCGACGCGGTGCACGGCTTCTACCGGTACAGCTACGGCTGGTACCAGAGCCTCGGCTGCGTGGAGCTGCCGCCGACGACGGCACAGTACATCTGGCCGTACCTGACCTACGGCACGCTAGTGACCGTCCAGGGACCGGTGGCCTGAAGCTGCCTAACGCGGGGGCCGGATCCCGGCCGGCGCTAGCCCGGCCATCGCGAGGTCGAACGCCGCCGCGAAGCGGGAACCCGGGATCGCGGCGGCGACCAGCTCGGCTTCCCTGACGGTGTCCACGTCGGTCAGCTCGGGCATCATGGCCACCCGCAGGCCGGCCGACGTCAGCCTGTCGAGCTGATGCCGGCCGGTGTCCTGGCGGGACATCGGCACCCCGGCTAGCAGCGACCGGTCCGGCTTGCGCAGGCCGAGGAGCCAGAACCCTCCGTCGGCCGCCGGGCCGAACACCGCGTCAGCCTCCCCGCAGGCCAGCGCCTGCGCGGCGTCCGTGAGCAGGCCAGGGGTGACCTGCGGGGTGTCCATCCCGATCAGCACCATGGGCACCGGCAGCCGGGCGTGAGTATCCGCGAACGCGGCCGCCAGCCGCTCGTCGAGCCCGCCGCCGCGCTGCCCGATCACGTCGAACCCGGCCGGCAGCCAGTCCC
>NZ_JBARCR010000744.1:0-1878 GCF_049794275.1 Trebonia sp. | reverse complement strand
GGCGGTGCCGACGACATCGCCGTCGGCGACGGGGTCGACAGGGGCGACGGGATAACGTCACAGCGGATGGCCGGTCGCGTGCCACACGGCCGCGAACAGCGCCACCACCAGCAGCGGGAAGACGACCCAGTTCTCCCCCATCTTGGCGGTGGTGATCTGCAGCGGGCGCGGCACCAGGTGGAACTCGTGCCCGCTGACCGGCCAGAAGACCGGGCAGCCGCCGTGCGTCAGCTCGTCGCCGGCGATGTGCGCGGCGCAGCCGAGCGCGACGGCTAGCGCGAGCAGCGGCACGTGCCAGTGCCAGAGCGGGATCAGCAGGAGGTCCCAGCGGGTATAGCAGGTGACCACCGCGCCGCCGATGCCGAGCAGGTCGCCGTGATGCCCGCCGATGTGCAGCGCGCGCAGCGCGGCCGAGTACAGCAGCGCCAGGTACAGCGCCGCGGGCACCAGGTGCCAGGAGAACACCGTGTGCCCGGTCAGGTGCGCGGTCAGCTGGTACGAGCCGGCGGCGAGCGCGCCGGCGGAGAACACCGCGATGCCCACGAAGCTGTGGGTGCCGTGCCGGTGGCCGCCGGACAGCCGGTCCACCAGCCAGGCGAAGGCCTGGGTGAGAAAGCCGAACTCGCGCGAGATCGTGCTGTCCGGGTGGTCGATGTCCGGCAGCGTGCCGGCCCCGGCGGTGAGCAGCACTCCCGCGGCCAGATGCGAGCCTGTCACGTGCAACGACGGTCCGAGCGCGGCGAACGCAAGCGCGCCGCTCAGCGCGTGATCCCTGCCCAGCATCGCCGGATCGTTCCCCCGGATGGCGTCGAACGGTAGCTTGCGGCGACAAGCCTGGCACACGGTGACCCGGCCACCAGGGAGGCGCGCGGGAGGGCAAAAGACGCGCCGCCGGACATTGCGTAACCGTCTGGTGAAACGCCCCGAACGCGGTCCCGCGACTCAGTACGGTTAGCGGCGGAAAGCCCAGATACTGAGCAAAAGGAGCCTCATGGCTACGCTGCAGGAGATGCTGCTTCGCCCCGACGTCCAGCCCAGGGTCGTCTCCGACACTCTCGCCCTGGTCGACAGCGAGCTGGCGAGCAAGTCCGGGTTGTCCGGGACCGCGGTCAAGGTCGCCTTCAAGGCGATCACCACGTTCGCGCCCGGCTACTACCAGGAGACGGTCGCTGGCATGGTTCCGGACATGGTGAATCAGCTGGCTCCGTTCTGGGCGGACTTCCAGGTGTCCGGCGGCGGTGACTTCGGCGACTACCTGTCCAAGCGCAGCGACGAGGTGTGCCCGGCGCTGCTGGTGGTGACCGACGCCATGCGGGACCGGTCCGGCCGGGCCACTGTCGTCAGGGCGTACAGCGCGGTGCGCGGCAGCGCCAGCAAGCACATGGAGGCAGCGCTGCCGAACCTCGGCGCGATGATCCAGAAGTACGCCTGAGGCTTACGTCAAGCGCCCGCCGACGGTTCCCGGGGCCGTCGGCGGGCGCTTGAGCGCCTGCTGCGTGTTCAGTAGACGACGTAGCCGACGGGGAACCCGGCCGCGTCCATCCGGACCACCGAGACCACTCCGGTCTTCGCCGGGTTGAGAAACGTCATCACGTGCAGCCCCTTGCTCCCGTCGACCACGACGTTCTGGGTTATGTGCCACCCCGTGTCGTAGATCGCCACCCGCAGCACCGCCGGCTGCGATGCTGCGACGCCGTTGTCGCAGCCGAACCCGATGTGGTGCGCGGTCCCCGGCGCGACGGCGATCGACGTCAGCGCATTCTTGCCGGTGTTGAGCTCGCCTGATTCCAATTCCGCCTCCGCGGTGACGGTCGGGTCCGTGGTGAAGAAGTTGGCCTGCAGCTCGGACTGGTCGAGGACCCGGCCGAGCGCGCTGGA
>NZ_JBARCR010000743.1:0-1705 GCF_049794275.1 Trebonia sp. | reverse complement strand
GGCGATCAGCACCACGACCGGGATCATCGCCACCCGCAGCTTGAACGGGTCCGCGGGACCGAGCTTGGCCCCGACGTAGGCCACCGGCAGGCAGATAATCCAGGTGACCAGCGCCGCCAGCGACGGGCTAACCCTCGCGACAAGTCCGCCGGTGCCCTGGGCAGCTTCTTCGGCGGATTCAGGGTCGCGAGGGAACGCCTGGGACTCTCCGGTAACTGTCTGCACGATTCCATCCGTGGGAATGCTCACCCTGATTTCACCCGACGGGCAAGTGCACAGGCCGCCCCGCCCTGATTCCGCTCGACGTTATCACTCAATGCTGAGGCATCGCTGGTGACCGAGCTACGAGACGGGTCACGTCGTGGTCACAGCTGTGGTCACAAGAATAGGGAAGGTGCTGGCGCTTCTGCTAACGTCTGTGCGTGGTCAGAGGTTTCCCCGGTGCGTCGCGCCAGAGTTCCGCGCAGGACGCGCGAGCTGGCCTTCCCGCTCAGGAGACGACAGGGGAAGCATCTAGGCGCCGCCTTTCCCGCTGGATGTGGCTGGCCGGCTCTGTCCTGGTGGCCGTCGTCTTGTTCTTCGTCTACTTGCGGTTGTCCAGGACGTATGCCGCTACCTCGGACGGGGCTGACCAGGCGCTGCAGGGCTGGGACATGCTGCACGGCAACTGGCTGCTGCGCGGCTGGACCCTCGGGGACGTGACGTACTACACGACCGAGATTCCCGAATACGCGCTGGTCGAGCTGTTCCGTGGCCTGCGCGCGGATGACGTGCACATCGCGGGCGCCGCCACCTATACGCTGCTGGTGCTGGCGGCCGGGCTGCTGGCCATGGGCCGTTCGGCGGGGCGGGAAGGGCTGATCCGCTTCGCCGTGGCGGCCGGGATCATGGTTGCGCCGCAGCTCGGAAACAACACGCACCTGGTGCTCTCCCAGCCGGATCATCTGGGCACCGCGCTCCCGCTGCTGCTGGTGTTCTTGATGCTGGACCGCGCGCCGCGGCGCTGGTACGTCCCGGTCGCGGTCGGCGCGGTGCTCACCTGGGTGGTGATCGCGGACCGGGTGGCCCTGCTCACCGCGGCCGTGCCGCTCGCCGTTGTGTGCGCCGCCCGCGTCCTGCTAGCCATTCTCAAGCACCGCAAGCCGCTGGCCTCCCAGTGGTACGAACTGTCCCTGATCGCGGCGAGTGTTTTGTCGTTCGCGGTGGCAGAGCTCGCCGTGCGGCTGATCAGCGTCCTGCACGGGTACCAGGTCACCCCCGTGGCATCGGCGAAGCTGGCATCGGCGCACCACCTTCCGCACGCCATCAATGTGGCAGTCCTGGGAATCGTCGACATGTACGGCGCCGACTTCGTGCACCTGTCGAACGACGCTCCGTTCGGCCCCCAGCTGGGGGGCCTGCCGGTGGCCGTCGGGGCCGCCCTCGCCGCGGTGCACCTGGTCGGCCTGGCGCTGGCGGTGTGGGGCTTCTTCCGCGCGTTCCGGTACTTCTTCGACCCCGGCGACCTGGTCTCCCCTGTCTTGGCCACGGGGATCGTCATCAACGTCGCCGCCTTCGTGTCCAGCATCATTTCCGCCGGGATATGGGACGCCAGGGAGATCGTGGCCGTGCTGCCGTTCGGCGCTGTCCTGGCGGGGCGCATGGTGCCGTCACAGCTGGCCAGGCTGCCGCGGCGGGCCAAGCAGGCACTGGCATTCGTGGGGGT
>NZ_JBARCR010000742.1:0-1861 GCF_049794275.1 Trebonia sp. | reverse complement strand
GGCGATCAGCACCACGACCGGGATCATCGCCACCCGCAGCTTGAACGGGTCCGCGGGACCGAGCTTGGCCCCGACGTAGGCCACCGGCAGGCAGATAATCCAGGTGACCAGCGCCGCCAGCGACGGGTTAACCCTCCCCAGAAGTTCGCCAATGTCGCCAGTGCCCGCCGCTGCGGGCTCTCCGGCCGGTTCAGCCTCGCGGGGGAGAGCCTGGGGCTCCCCGGTAACTTCCTGCATGGTTCCATCCGTTGGAGGGCCGTCAACTGGAAGGCCGTCAACCCTGTTGCTTGACATGTGGGCTCCGGTTAGCCGTTTCCCTGCGGCTGCCGGACGGCTACCACGAGGTTGCCCGGCAGGTTGGTGAAGACGGTGAAGGCGTGCGGGCTGAATTGGGCGGGCGTGAAGGTGAGGACGGGGTAAGGGGCGTCAATGGGCTGCCAGGTCCAGCGTGTGGGGCTGCTCCGCTGGAGAATGAACACGTCGACCGGGCCGAACGCGGTGCGCGCGGAGGCGGCGGTGAACGCGGCCGGGTCGGTGATGCGGGAAAGCTTCTGCAAGGCCGCGTACCTGGCGGGCCAGTCGGTATTGGTGCCTGCCGCGCCCATGGATACGCCGATATAGCCGGGCCAGTTCACGTAGGTGAACAGTTCCTCTGCGGTCGACAGGGTGACCGGTGTGGCGCTCGCCCCGAGTACGGATGTCACGTCATTCTTGACGGGATCGGTGGGGAACCATGCATCGTGTATGCCGCGCTCCGCGGCGACAGGCACGTAGCTTCCGTCGGGCAACGGGGTGGCGAACGCGGCGGTCGACTCATTCCAGGCGGTGCTCACCGCGGGCTGGTAGAGCCCGCCGCCCGGGGTGGGGCCGCCCGGCATCCATCCCTGCCATGCGGTGATGGCGGTCCAGACGACGAGCAGGCACAGGGCGAGCGCCGGAAGCCCGGCGGGGACGCTGCGGACGGAGAACCGGCGCGCGACGATGGGGGCGGTGTGCACAATGGTCAGCACCCCGGCCGCGGCCAGCATCGGGCCGATCAGCCGGGGGGTGTCCTGGAGCAGCAGGGTGTGCCCGGTCAAGCTAAAGGAGGCGAGGCCCAGCAGCCAGTAGGCGTACGCGCCGACGGTCAGCAGTAGCAGCGGCATTCCCCACGACACCCGTCCCCGGTACCAGAGCAGCCCGATGACGCCGATCAGTTCCAGGACGCCGAGCAGTGAGGGGGTGAGGAACAGCAGCGGGCTGTCCTGGATCCCGCCGCCCTGGAACAGGTCATCAACCTGTTTGGAACCATGCAGGAATCCCCAGCCCAGATAGGGGACCAGGTACCAGGAGGCGACGACCAGGCTGACGATTACCGTCAGTACGACGTGCCGGACGTACCGCGCCCGGTCCTGGCTGGCCCGCCAGGTGAGCACCGCTAGCGCCACGATGCCCAGCGCACCGTAGATGATGAAAGCCCAGCTCAGCACGATGCTCAAGCCGCCGATCAGGCCGGCCGGCAGCCAGTGCAGCCGGCCCCGCGGCGGGTCGCCGAACGTGGCTATCGCCCACGGGACGAAAACGGCCAGGGCGAGGATCTCGTACGCCTTCTCCGGCAGCGAGAAGCACAGCAATACCGGCAGGGTCACCGCTAGGGCGAGCGGGCCGGGTAGCACCTTCCGCCAGAGGATGTACCCGGCGACCACCACGAAGGACAGCGTGATGGCCTCGGCCGGGCCGAGCAGCTTCCAGGCAGGCACGTTGATCAGCGCGGAGGTGCGGCCCACCAGCCAGGGGAACAGCGGCGGGTAGTGCGATGGCACTGTCGATACGATCCCGTCGCTGCTACGCCAGGTGCTGGCGTACCGGTTGGCCATGTCCG
>NZ_JBARCR010000741.1:0-4531 GCF_049794275.1 Trebonia sp. | reverse complement strand
CTCGGCGCCGCCGAGCGCGACGGCGACGGCCAGGCCAAGCGCGCCGGTGCCGCAGCACAGGTCGGCGATCACCGGGTCCGGCCCGCGAGCCAGCGAGACCGCGGTGTCGACGAGGAACTCGCTGCGGCGCCGCGGGACGAACACCCCAGGGTCTACGAAGATCCGCAGCCCGTGGAACTCCGCCCAGCCGACCACTAGCTCAAGCGGCAGGCCATCGGCCCGCCGTTCGACGAGCAGGTCGAGCTCGGCTGGGCTGCCCGCGGCCGCCGCGAGCAGCCGGGCCTCGTCTTCGGCGAAGACGCACCCGGCGGCGCGCAGCCGCGCCACGACGGCCGGATCGGCATCGGTAGTCATACCGATGGATTATGCCTGCGGCCTGGTGGCCGCAGCCACGCGAATTAACCGCCGGCCGCACGCCTGGCACCCGGCGCCAATCGCCGTGACAGGCCCTGGTGCCCTGTTAGCACGGTGATAATCTCTGGGCGATGATCCCTGAGACCAGCCGCACCGGCGACACCTCGCACGCGGTGGTCATGCCAGACCAGCAGCCGGACGCCGGCCGGGTCCGCCGAACGCTCGGTGAGCTGTTCCCTGAGGCCCCGCCGCCGGCCGACCGGACGGCGAGCTTGCGCACGCTCAGCGTCGCGATCCAGGTCGCGGCCGTCGGCATCGCCACCGTGGTGATGTTGGTGCGCATTCCGCTGCGATTGCCGTCGTGGGACACGATCTACGCCGAGGACTACTTCGTATTCCTGACCCAGGCTTTGCAGAAGCACTGGAACATCTTCATCGGGTACAACAGCAACTGGCAGTTCCTGCCCCGCGTCATCGCGCAGTTCGTGGTCTACCTGCCGATAACGCAGGCGTCGCGGGCGTTCGCGGTGGCTGGGGCGCTCGTCGCGGCCTGCTGCGCCCTGTTCATCTACCACGCGAGCGCGGGCCACATCCGTTCCTCGTGGCTGCGCGCGCTGCTCGCGGTGGCGCTCGTGCTGCTGCCCGCGGCGCCGATGGAGGTCATCGACAGCGGGGTGAACTCGGTCTGGTACGTGTTTCCCGCGATGTTCTGGGCGCTGCTGTGGCGGCCGCGGACGCGGGCCGGGATGGCCGTAGCTCTGGTCCTCGCCTTCACCGCGGCCGCTTCCAACAGCCTGTGCTTCCTGTTCTTGCCGCTGGTCGCGGCACGCCTGTACGTGCTGCGACGGCCCCGCGAGCACGCGGTGACCATCGGCTGGCTAGCGGGCTGCCTGGCGCAAGTGCCGTTCGTGGTGTCCGCCTACCAGTCCGGCCTTTCCCGGCTGAGCAGCCAGCCTGCGCCGCCCGGCCTCTCGCTCGCCTTCTACGGGCATGACGTCGTGCTGCCCGCGTTCGGCTGGCACCTGGTGTGGTGGCTGCGGTCGCTCGCCGGGCTGAACGGCGCCACCGCCCTGGTGGGCGTCGTGCTAGTCGCGATCTTCGCCGTGATCCTGGTGACCCAGGCGGAGGCCAGGCCGTTCGTCGTGACCGCGCTGGTGATCGGGTTCATCTTCCCCGTGGTTGGCATCACCGAGACCGCCCACCTGGCGCGGGCCACGATGTTCCCGGCCGAGCAGCCGGGCAGCAGGTACACGGTGCTGCCGATCTACCTGTTTGTGTCGGCCGTCATCGTCGCCGTGGACTACGCCCTGCGCCGCCGCCGGGCCGCCCAGCCAGAGCCGGGGCCTGGGCCGGGACCGGCGCGGGGCGCCGGCAGCGTGCGCCCCGCGATGGCGGTCACGGCGCTAGTCGCCGTCCTCGCCTTCTCCTGGGTGGTGGACTTCCAGTACGTGGGCTGGCGCAGCAACTGGGGCTGGACCTGGGCGCCGATCGCGGCCAAGTGGCAGCACGACTGCGCGGTCTCGACGACCGGCCAGATCACCGAGAAGGCCGGCGCGATCCTTCAGACGCTGCCCTGCGACCGCATCAGGTCGTAGGCCTGCCCGCAACGGCTAAAGTTGCCCGACGTCAGTAACGTGAATAACCGCGGTGCCCGCTTCGTCTGAGGCAGCCAGGTCGACGCTGGCGGAAATGCCCCAATCGTGGTCGCCCGCCGGGTCGTCGAAGATCTGCCGGACCGTCCATTCCCGCGATCCCTCCTCGACGATGAGCATCGCCGGGCCGCGCGCATCCGCCCCGGTGCCGATGTCGTCGTACAGGTCGAAGTAGCCGTCGAGGGCGTCCTCCCAGGCGCGCGCGGTCCAGCCGTCCGCCGCGTCGAGTTGGCCTAGCTCGTCGTATCTCCGCAGTGCCGCGAGCATGACTCTGCGGAAGAGCGCGTTGCGCACGATTATCCGGAACGCCCTCGTGTTCCACGTCAACGACTTCGGCGCCGCCTCGATCCCGGCCGACTCGGGATCGGGGTGGCTGAGCCGCTCCCACTCGTCGATCAGGCTGGAGTCGACCTGCCTGACCAGCTCGCCGAGCCATTCGATGAGGTCGGTGAGCTCCTCGGTCTTCGCCTCGTCGGGCACGGTCTGCCGCAGCGCCTTGTAGGCATCGGCCAGGTAGCGCAGCACCAGGCCCTCGGACCTGGACAGGCCGTAGAACTGAACGTACTCGCCGAACGTCATCGCGCGGTCGAACATGTCGCGGACCACGGACTTGGGGGAGACCGGGTAGTCACCGACCCACGGGTGGCCGCGCCGGTAGATCTCGTAGGCGGCGTCGAGGACGTCTTCAAGCGGCTTGGGGTAGCTGACGTCGTCGAGGAGCTCCAGGCGCGTCTCGTAGTCGACGCCTTCCGCCTTCATGGCGGCCACCGCCTCGCCGCGGGCGCGGAACTGTTGCGCGGACAGCACCTGGCGCGGGTCGTCGAGGGTGGACTCGATGACCGAGATGACGTCCTTCGCGTAGGTCTCGGACTCCTTGTCCAGCAGCTCGATCGCGGCCAGCGCGAACGGGGAGAGCGGCTGGTTGAGCGCGAAGTCGTACTGCAGGTCGACCGTCAGCCGGACGTACCGGCCGAGTTCGTCGGGCTCCTCGAGGCGCTCGACGACACCGCCGGCGAGCAGCGCGCGGTAGATCTCGATGGCCCGGTGGATGTGCTTGCGCTGCCTGGCCCGGTCCTCGTCGTTGTCGGTCAGCAGGTGCTTCATCGACGCGTACGCGTTGCCCGGGCGGTCGATGACGTTCAGCACCATCGCGTGCGTGACAGTAAAGCTCGAGGTCAGCGGCTCGGGCTCGGCCGCCACTAGGCGCTCGAACGTGGGCTGGCCCCAGGAAACGAAACCCTCAGGCGGCTTCTTCCTGACGACCTTGCGGCGCGCCTTCGGGTCGTCGCCCGCCTTCTTGAGCGCGCGCTCGTTCTCAACGGTGTGCTCGGGCGCCTGAACGACGACGCGGCCCGCCGTGTCGAACCCGGCCCGGCCCGCGCGCCCGGCGATCTGGTGGAACTCGCGGGCGTGCAGCAGTCGCGTCCGCTTGCCGTCGTACTTGCTCAGCGCGGTGAACACCACCGTGCGGATCGGCACGTTGATGCCGACGCCCAGCGTGTCGGTGCCGCAGATGACCTTGAGCAGCCCGGCCTGGGCGAGTGTCTCGACGAGGCGGCGGTACTTGGGGAGCATGCCGGCGTGGTGCACGCCGATGCCGTGCCGCACCAGCCGGGACAGGGTCTTGCCGAACCCCGCGGCGAAGCGGAAGTCGCCGAGCAGCTCCGCGATCTTGTCCTTCTCCTGCCGCGTGCACATGTTCGTGCTCATCAGCGCCTGCGCCTGCTCGAGCGCCGCGGCCTGCGTGAAATGAACCACGTAAACAGGCGCCTGGTTGGTGGTGAGCAGTTCCTCGAGCGTCTCGTGCAGCGGCTGGACGAGGTAGGAGAAGATGAGCGGCACTGGGCGCTCGGCGTTCTTGATCACCGCGGTGGGCCGCTTGGTGCGCCTGATGAGGTCTTTCTCGAACCGCGTGACGTCCCCGAGGGTGGCCGACATCAGGATGAACTGGGCCCTGGGCAGTTCGATGAGCGGGACCTGCCAGGCCCAGCCGCGGTCCGGGTCGGCGTAGAAGTGGAACTCGTCCATCACGACCTGCCCCACGTCGGCATCGGCGCCGTCGCGGAGCGCGATGCTCGCGAGTACTTCGGCGGTGCAGCAGATGATGGGCGCCTTGGCGTTGACGCTCGCGTCGCCGGTCATCATCCCGACGTTGGCGGGGCCGAAGGCGGCGCACAGCGCGAAGAACTTCTCGCTGACCAGCGCCTTGATCGGCGCCGTGTAGTAGGAGCGCTGTCCGGTCGCGAGCGCGGCGAAGTGCGCGCCCATGGCGACCAGGCTCTTGCCCGACCCGGTGGGCGTGGACAGGATGACGTTCGCGCCGGTGACGATCTCGATGAGCGACTCTTCCTGGTGCGGGTACAGGTCGAGCCCCTGGCTCTTCGCCCACCCCGAGAATGCGTTGAAGACCGCGTCCGGGTCTACCGCCCCGGCCGTGGGCGGCGGGAGCAGTTCAGTAAGCGTCATGGCTGTTCTATGGTGCCTTGTCCCGGCGACTACCTGAGCCATGCGGAGCGCTGGCCGGC
>NZ_JBARCR010000740.1:0-2457 GCF_049794275.1 Trebonia sp. | reverse complement strand
CAAACTCGTTCAGGTCTGGTTAAGAATGCTGCTGAATTTCCTCAGTCAGGGGCACGCAGCCTAACTTGTAAGGGTGAGTTATCCGCAGGTCTCCGTGCTCGTCGTGGAAGATGATCCGGGCATCGCTACCCAGCTGGTCCGCGGACTAGAGCGGGCCGGCTATACCGCCGACAGCGTTGGCATGGGCGCCGACGCGCTGCGCCGCGCGCCCAGCGACGTCGTGCTCCTCGACCTCGGGCTGCCGGACATCGACGGCGTGGACGTCTGCCGCCAGCTCCGGGAGGCCTCCGACGCGGCGATCATCGTGGTGACCGCCCGCGGCGAGGAGGCGGACCGGGTGCTCGCGCTCGACGAGGGCGCCGACGACTACCTCGTCAAGCCGTTCGGCCTGGCCGAACTGCTCGCCAGGATCCGGGCCGTGCTGCGCCGCGGGCAGCGCCTCGGCGGCGGCACCGAAGTGCTCAGGCACGGGCCGCTCACCGTCGACCTGCGTACGCGGAAGGTCACCGTGTCCGGCACCGAGGTGGCGCTGACACCGAAAGAGTTCGCGATCCTCGAGTGCCTGGCCGCAGACCCGGGCAGGCTGGTGAGCCGTCAGGAGATCGTCGAACGGGCGTGGGACGAGCACTGGTACGGGCCGACCAAGGTGCTCGACGTGCACCTGGCCGCGTTGCGCCGCAAGCTCGGCGATCCCGCCCTCATCGAGACGGTCTACGGCCACGGCTTCCGGCTCGCCGACCGCCCCGCCGAACCCGCGGCCGAGCGGGCTGAACGGCCCGCCGCCAGCCCGTGACCCGCCGGATCGTCCTCGCCCTGCTCGCGCTGACCGCGACGGTGCTGGTCGCCGCCGTGCTGCCGCTCGCGTTCAACGCCGCCGCGCACGAACGGGACGCGTTCGTCAACGACGCGGCCGGCACCGCGCGGTCGCTGGCCGTCCTCGCGGAGGAACGCCTCGGCGACCACACCGCGTCGCCGGCGCTGTCCGCCGCGCTGCTGTCGGCCGCCCGCGAGCACGACGAACTGCTCGTGCTCAACGAGCACGGCAACGTCGTGGTGTCCCAGGGCGTGCCGCGCGACTCGTGGAAGCAGCTTGTCAACGAAGCGGAAGAGCGCGGCGACCCCACCACCGAGCTGACCAAGGACCGGGTCATCGCCGTCCAGACGGTCTGGAACGACGGCAAGGACACCGGCGCGCCGATCGGCACCGTCGTCCTCGAGCGCCCCACCGGGGCGCTGAACCAGAACATCGACGACCTGTGGCTGTACCTGGCGTTGCTCGCCGGCGGCGCGATGGCGGCCGCCGTGGCCATCGCGATCTACTTCGCCCGCTGGGTAAGCAAGCCGCTGGCCAGGCTCGACACCGCGGCACGGCAGATCGCCGACGGCGAGCTGTCCGTCCGCGCCACCACCAGGTCCGGCCCGCCAGAGGTGCGCCGGATGGCCGCCACGTTCAACATGATGGCCGGCCGTCTCGAGACGCTGGTGCACGGCCACCGGGCCATGCTCGCGGACGCGTCGCACCAGCTGCGCACCCCGCTGACCGCGCTGCGGCTGCGCCTTGACCTGCTCGCCGCGGACTCCGCGCCGACGGCGGCCGACGAGCTCGCCGGGGCGCAGGAGGAAATCGCCCGGCTGTCGCGGCTTGTCGACGGGCTGCTCGCCACCGCGCGGGCGGAGAGCGTGGCGGAGCGGGTGGTGCCCGTCAACCTTATCCCGGCGGTGGCCGAACGGGTCGCGGCCTGGCAGCCGGTAGCGGACGCGCACGACGTGAAGCTGGTGACCGAGCACACGGCGGACGACGACAAGGCGCAGGTCTCCCTTGGCGTCGGCCACCTGGAGCAGATCCTGGACAACCTGATCGACAACGCGATCGAGGCGCTGGGCGACCACGGCGGGAGCGTCACGGTCTCGGTGGCCAGCTCCAGCGCGGGCACCACGCTGACCATCGCCGACGACGGGCCGGGCATGCCCCCGCAGGAACGGTCCCGCGCCTTCCTGCGGTTCAGCACGGGCAGCCAGACCGGTACCGGCCTCGGCCTGGCGATCGTGCAGCGGCTCGTCACGTCCAACGGCGGCACGGTGCGGCTCGCGGACACGCCGGGAGGCGGTCTCACTGTCGAGCTCGAGTTCCCCGGCACCGCGCTGTACGAAGGCACAAACCTGCCCGGGTAACAAGCACCACCTTCGGTCCCGTTTCGGCAACGACCAGGCCGCAGTGCTACCGCGCCTCTTCACACGGGACGTTTACAGGTTTTAGTCTTTCGGGCAGTCTGGGCTAGGGGGAGTCCCGTGATGCCTGGGCACCCGGCTATCTGGTCCCAGTGGAGGAACGGTGAAACACACCCCGTGGATGGCGGCAGCTGCCATATCCGCGACGAGCCTGCTTCTCGCCGCCTGCGGCACGAGCTCGTCAAGCGCCCCGTCGTCCAGCACGTCAAGCCCGTCGTCATCGGCGGC
>NZ_JBARCR010000739.1:0-2563 GCF_049794275.1 Trebonia sp. | reverse complement strand
CCGCTCGCCTCCCCAGGGCCAATGGCACCAGACGAGGACGCGGTGTACGCCTTCGTCACCACGATCGCGCGAGGCTACCTCGGCCAGCGCGTCACCGAACTGCTCGAGCCCGCCGCACCCTGACCCTTCAGGCCAGCGCGGCCGGCCCGCGGCGGGTCATCTGGCCGGCGATGATCATGCGCTGGATCTCACTGGTGCCCTCCCAGATCCGTTCCACGCGCAGCTCGCGGAAGAACCGCTCGGCCACGTTCTCCCGCATGTAGCCGCGGCCGCCGAAGACCTGGACGGCGCGGTCGGCCACCCGGTTGGCCATCTCCGAGCAGTACAGCTTCGCCATCGAGCACTGCCCGTGCGCGATCTTCACGTCCGCGCCGCGGTCGATGCCGCGCGCGGTCTCGTACAGCATCGAGCGGGCGGCGAACAGCTCGGTCATGCTGTCGGCGAGCATCCCCGCGACCAGGCCGTGCTCGGCGATCGGGCGGCCGCCGGCCACCCGGGTCTTCGCGAATTCGGTCATCTCGGCGACGAGGCGCTCGGCCGCGCCCAGGCAGCGCGCCGCGACCATCATCCGCTCGAAACGGAACCACTCGCGCGCGTACGACATGCCGTCGCCCTCGCCGCCGACCAGGCTGGCGGCGGGGACGCGGACGTCGGCGAAGCCGACGATCGGGTGGTGGTGGCTGATCGTGTGCGAGTAGGCGGGCGTGCGCAGCACGCTCACCCCCGCAGTGGGCAGGTCCACCAGGAACATGAGGTGCTCACCGCCGGCCGTCTTGGCCTGGAAGAAGCAGTAGTCGGCGGTGTTGTAGGAGGTGACGTGCCACTTGACGCCGTTGAGCACCCACTCGTCGCCGTCGCGCCGGGCCGTCGCCTCGATCGCGTCCACGTCCGACCCGGCGCCCTCCTCAGTGATCGCGTAGCACTCCTCGCGCTCGCCGCGGATCGTCGGCTTCAGGTAACGCTCGACCTGGTCCGGCGTGGCCACCGGGGGAAGCCAGGACGGCGGGGTCGCCGCGACCCAGCCGAGCGCGTTGGTCACCCGGCCCATCTGCTCCTGCACCAGGACCTGCTGCAGCGTGGTGCGGCCGCCGCCGCCCAGTTCCTTCGGCATGTTGGTGGAGTGCAGGCCGAGCTCCATGGCCCGCTTCTTGTGCGCCTCCGTGACGTCGTCCGGCAGGCCGTCGCTGAGCTCCGCCTCGACCTCGAACGGGATGAGTTCGTCCGCGAAGACCCGCGCCCGCGTCTGGATGTCCAGGTCCTCGTCCGACAAGCCGTACATGCCCGCCCACCTCCGCAATCATTGACTGAACGTTCAGTCTATGACAGCATCGATTGCGTGCCAACGATCTCAGGACTGCCAGCTACCGCGGACGCCGTCGTGGTCGGCGGCGGCACCGTCGGCGCCTGGTGCGCGTACTTCCTGCGGAAATCCGGGCTGGACAACGTCGTCCTCATCGAGAAGGGACACCTCGGCCAGGGCGCGAGCAGCCGCGCTGCCGGGGTGGTCCGAATGCAGGGCGGAACGCCAGAGGCCGTCAAGCTAGGCCGCTGGAGTCGTGACTTCTACCTCGCACAGCACGCCGAGATCGGCACCGATTCGGGTTTCACCCGCCAGGGGTACCTGCTGCCGTGCTTCACCGCGGCCGAGGTGGCGGCCGCGCACGCGCGGATCGCCATGCAGCAGGCCGAGGGGATCCCGGTGCGCTGGGCCGGCCCGGACGAGGTCACCGAGCTCAACCCGACGATGGCCTCCGGGCAGACGCTCGGCGCGTCGTACTGCGCGGAAGACGGCTACATCACGCCGCCGCGCAACGTCTCTGCCTACACCGCCGCGCTGCTCGGCAGCGGCGTGCACGTGGCGGAGCAGACCGCGTTCAGCGGGCTTGACGGAACGGCCCTTAACGGCACGGTCGTGGCCACCTCGCGCGGCACGATCTCGGCCGGGCTGGTGATCCTCACCGGCGGGCCGAAGCTGGCCGCGGTCGGCGCGCTCGCGGGCATCCGCATCCCGGTCGGCGGCGCGCGGCACCAGGTCGCGGTGACCGAGGTGCACCCGGCGTTCGCGGACACTCCGATGGTGTTCGACTTGCCGTCGGGGCTGTACTGGCGGCCGGAGGAGGACGGGCTGCTGTTCGGCATGAGCAACCCGGACGAGCCGCCGGGCGAGGACCGCAGCGTGGACGAGCCCTACCTGGCGCTGATGCGCCAGCGGCTGGCCAAGCTCGTGCCGCTCACCGCCGACCTGCGGCTGCGCCGCGTGTGGGCGGCGACCATCGACTTCACACAAGACCACCTGCCGATCATCGGCCCGGCGCTGGACCGCGACCGGGTGTTCGTGGCCTCGGCCGGCGGCGCGGGCATGATGTGGGGACCCGCGGTCGCGCGGGCGACCGCGGACGTGGCGCTGACCGGGGCGTCAGAGATCGTCGACGCATCCATGCTCGGGCTCGACCGGTTCGACGAGTCCGGGCGAAGCCGCCTCCCGGCCGACCCCATCGCGCTGCCCTTCCCAGAGAAAACAACCTGACCTTCCCGGAGAAGACATCCTGATGAGCACTGACGC
>NZ_JBARCR010000738.1:0-2324 GCF_049794275.1 Trebonia sp. | reverse complement strand
GCGGGCACGTTCGCCACCGACTTCCGCACCCAGACCTACCTGGGCAAGCCGGTGCTGACCTGGTTCCAGGGCGGCGGCAACGGCGGCGGCGAGGACGTTATCTACAACGACCGCTACCAGCAGATCGCCACCGTCAAGCCGGCGAACGGGTACCTGCCCGACTTCCACGAGTTCCTGATCACGCCGTGGAACACCGCGCTGATCCTCGCCGACACGATCGGCACCGCCAACCTGACCTCACTCGGCCTGTCCGCGCACCAGCAGGTCATCGACGGCGTCGTGCAGGAGATCGATATCAAGACCGGCAAACTGCTGTTCCAGTGGGACAGCGCCGGCCACGTGCCCTACAGCGACAGCTACGGGCCCTTGCCGCAGAGGGGCATGCCGTGGGACTGGTTCCACATCAACGCCGTGCACCTCGACACCGACAGCAACCTGCTGATCAGCTCGCGCTTCACCTGGACCGTCTACAAGGTGAACCTCCGCACCGGGGCGATAATGTGGCAGCTCGGCGGCAAGCACAGCACCTTCACGATCAAGGCCGCGCCCGGCCAGAAGCTGGACAACGCCGGCGAGATCTTCGCGTTCCAGCACGACCCCGAAGCGCTCGGCGGCAACGTGTACACGGTCTTCGACGACGAGTCCGACGGGCAGGCCGAGTTCTCCTTCAGCCGCGCGGTCACGATCAGCCTGAACCTGGCCGCGCACACGGCGACCCTGATCAAGTCGGTGAACCAGCCGGAGGGCCTGACGGCCGCCGCCACCGGCAACGCGCAGACCACGAGAAACGGCGACCTGTTCGTCAGCTGGGGCGGGCTGTCCTACTTCTCCGAGTTCAGCCCGACAGGAAAGCTGCTGTTCAACGCCAAGCTCCCCGACGGCGTTAGCACCTACCGCGGCTACCGGCTGCCGTGGAATCCGGGAAGCTAGTGCGCCATCTGCACGCTTACGAGGTAGCGTCGCCAGATCAATCCTTCTGCGCGCCCGTTGATCACGTTATGTATCCCCGGGCCGTCGCATGGCATCGCGTGGCGCGCCGTGGGCCTATTGGCGGGTGAACACGGCATGGACGGTGATGGTGTTGTTCAGCGACGCCATGCGCAGCGGGCTGTATGTCAGGCCGAAGTCTGCCCGGTCGACCGGGACCTGGGCATCCAGCTCGACCTCGCCTGCGGTGGCGGAGGCCTTCGCGTCGAAGGAGAGCGGGCGGGTGCGCCCGCGGACGGTCAGGCTGCCGGTCACCCGGACGCCCCCGTTGGCGGGCTGCATGCCATCGACGGTGCAGGTGATGTCCGGATGGCTGGCGATGTCGAAGATCTTGGCCGACCGCAGGTCCTTGTCGCGCCTCTTGTTCTTCGTGTCGATGGATCCGGCAGCGACGGTGAGGGTTCCGGTGACCTGGCCGTCTGCGGTCACCGTGCCGTTGCCGGCGACCTGGCGGAAGGTGCCGTGGACCGGGCGGAGCCCCCAGGTGTGCCTGCTCTCCAGCCGGACCTCGGACCTGGCCGGGTCCAGGACCCAGGACCCGGTGAGCGTGCCGTCAGCCAGCGCCTGCAGCACCGGGGTACCCGGCTGTCCCTGTGGTGTCATGCCATCCTCCCGTAAATTTTCGTTCCTGAAACAGAATAGTTTTGATAGCGAAAGCCTATATATACTCCGGTGCAGGCAGTCAAGGCGGGGCCACCACGGAAGCAGGGCCATGGCGGATCAGGCGGGCAGTTCCGAGCACTCCGCGGTGTGCCTGCGCCTGATGCAGCTGTTTCCCCGCGTGACCAGGGGAATGCGGCGTTGGCAGGAGCGCGCCGCGCCCGCGCCCTCTCCGCTGAGCCCGCGGCACGTCGCCGCACTCGAGCAGATCCGCAGCGGCCCGCTCACCGTCGGAGAACTGGCCTCCCGGCTGGACCTGACCCTTCCCACGGTCAGCGGGGTGCTCGCCGACCTAGACCGTGCGGGCCTGGTCGAGCGGCGCCCTGACCCGGCCGACCGGCGGCGCACGATCGTCCAGATCATTCCCGGCCAGGCAACCATGATCGGCCACTGGCTCGATGGCGCCGCCAGACCGCTGGCCCGCGTCCTGGACAAGCTCACCCCCGGCGAGCAGGAAGCCTTCCTCAAGGCCATGAACCTACTCGAAACCGAGCTGCACCGGCAGGACACCGGCAGCTGAACCGGCCCCCGTCCCTTGACAGCCGTCCCCGGCCCGGCGAGCCATCAACGCGCGGAATGGGAGCGGCACAGCCAGTGCAGCTTCTCAACTGGGAGGCGCAACTCCGCGGGGAACAATGTTCCGCGGTGAGGAACGGAAGCCGGGCGTCGCACGCTGA
>NZ_JBARCR010000737.1:0-3802 GCF_049794275.1 Trebonia sp. | reverse complement strand
TCCCACGTCCAAGACCTGTTCCGAATCAAGCGATACGATTAACGCATCACCGCAGTTCACAGGCACCTTTTGTCCTGAACGATGCAATGGGCGGGTTACCATAGCGGCATGGCAGATTCACCGCCGGAGGCGGACCTTGATCTGCGGCTGGTGCGCTACTTCACGGTCGTCGCCGAGCACCGGCACTTCGGCCGCGCCGCCGCCGACCTGCGCGTCGCGCAGCCGTCGCTGAGCCGGCAGATCCGCCAGCTCGAGCAGCAGCTCGGCGCGCAGCTGCTCGACCGCACCCCGCAAGGTACCCGGCTTACCGAGGCCGGCGAGGTTTTCCTGCCTCGCGCGAAGGCACTGCTGCGCTCGGCCGCCCAGGCCGCGGCGGCCACCCGGGCGGCGGCCCAGCCGTCCAGGATCACCGTCGGGTACACCCCGGGCATCATCGTCACCCCGGCGGTCAGGAACCTGCGCCGTCAGCGCCCCGACGCCGACGTGCAGACCCTGCACCTGGACTGGAACGAGCCACGCGAGGCCCTGCTCGATCACCGGGTGGACGCGGCGGTGACCCGGCTGCCACTGCGGACCGGCGGGCTGCACGTGACGATCCTGTACGACGAGCCCCGGCTGCTGCTGGTGCCCCTCGACCACCGGCTGGCGGGCAAGGAGTCGGTCACCCTGGACGACATCGCCGACGAGCCTATCCCGCGGATGCCCGACCCGGTGTGGAACGCCTACTGGCGCATCGACCCCCGCCCCGACGGGAGCCCCGCCCCCGACGGCCCCCTCGTCGCCGCCATCGAGGACAAGAACGAGCTCATCGCCGCCGGCCAGGCCGTGGCCATCATCCCCGGCGGCATCCCGGCCAGCGCGATCCGCCCCGACCTCACGACAATCCCGCTGCACGGCGTCGAGCCAAGCCACGTCGTGCTGGCCACCAGGTCCGACGACCGCAGCCGCCTGGTCGCAGCCTTCCGCAAGTCCGCCCAGGACACCCTCACCGCCTCCGCCGACCTTGGGCGAGAAGTGACTCCTGGTACCTAAGGTCCTCGCGTGACGTGGCGCGACACGCCATCGTCCGGCCTGGATTAGCGAGTCGGCCTGAGCCGATTCGGGGAACCCGCGCTCAAAGGCGGGAGGCTCCGCGGCCTTCTGGAGAAACGGAGCCCTGAGAGTCGGGGGCTTACGTTCGGGATAGAACTGCTTTTCTTGACCTTGTGTAGCGGTTTTCCGGGGTGGGGAGGCCCAGGTTGCCGCGCAGCGTCGTCGATTCGTATTCCGTGCGGACGATGCCGCGCTCCTGGAGGATGGGGATGACCTCCTCGCGGAAGCGGCGCCACTGGCTGGGGTGGCCCACGCTGTAGTTGAGGCCGTCGAGGGCGCGGGCCTCGAACCACTCCTGGATGCGGGTGGCGACCGTGGCCGGGGAGCCGGCGAACGGGGTCTTGCGCGGCGCCGAGATGAACTCGACGGTCTGGCGGAGCGTGAAGTCGTTGTCCTTCGCCAGCCTGGCGATCTTCTCGGCGCCGGTGCGGAAGCCGCGCTCCGCGTAGACCAGGGCCTCCTGTGGGAACGGGGCGTCCAGGTCGTACTGGCGGAAGTCGTGCCAGGCGAAGGGGCGGCCGAGTTCGGCCAGGGCGCGGTCGAAGTCCTTGTCCCTTTCCTGCAGGTCGTGCTCGATCTCCCTCGCCTCGTCGTCGGTGTCGCCGACGAACACCGGCGCGCCGGGCATGATGACGATGTGGTCGGGGTCGCGGCCCTTGGCTACGGCACGGCCCTTGAGGTCGGTGTAGAACGCCTGAGCCTGCTCGATCGTCGGGGAGTGCGTGAAGATGCCCTCGCCGATCGTCGCGCCCAGGTCGCGGCCCTGGTCCGAGTCGCCGGCCTGGAAGATGACCGGCTGGCCCTGGGGGGACCTGGAGACGTTGAGCGGGCCGACGACCTGGAAGTGGTCGCCCTTGTGGCGGAGCGCGTGCTGCTTACTCGGGTCGAGGAAGGCGCGCGTCGCGCGGTCGCGCGGGAACGCGTCTTCCTCGTAGGAGTCCCACAGGCCCTGGCAGACCTGCACGAATTCCAGGCCCCTGGCGTAGCGGGTGTCGTAGTCGTAGTGCTCGTCGCGGCTGAAGTTGCTGGCCGCGCCCGCGTCGCCGCTGGTCACCACGTTCCAGCCGGATCGTCCGCCGGAGATGAGCTCCAGGGAGGCCAGGCGGCGGGCGATGTTGAACGGGTCGTTGTAGGAGGTAGTCATGGTGGCGACCAGGCCCAGGTGGGTCGTGCTGACCGCGAGCGCCGACAGCAGCGTGAGCGGCTCCAGCCGGTTCAGGTAGTGCGGCGGGGAGTCGGCGGTGATGAACTGGCTGTCGACGATGAAGATGAGGTCGAACTTGGCCGCTTCGGCCAGCCGGGCCTGCTCGATGTACCAGTTGATGTTCACGCTCGCGTCGAGCGGGATGTCCTCGTCGAGCCACAGGTACGGCGAGCCGGGGCCGCCGACGCCGTAGGTGACCGCGCCGAGCTTGAGCTGCCGCTTGGCCGCGCTCATGCGGACACCGCCTGCTTCTCCGCGTCGCGCCTGGCGACTTCCTCGCGGACCAGCGGCAGCAGGAAGCGGCCGTAGTCGATCGCGTCGTCGTACGGGTCGTAGCCGCGGATGAGGATGGTGGTGACCCCGATGTCGATGTAGTCGAGCAGCGCCTGCGCCACCGTTTCCGGGGTGCCGACCAGGGCGGTGGAGTTGCCGGCGGCGCCGGTGGCCTGGGCGAGCGGGGTCCACAGCGCGCGGTCGTGCAGCTCGCCCTTGGCGGCGGCCGCCAGCAGCCGCTGGGAGCCCCGGTTCTCCGGCTCGGTGCCGCCGATCCCCCAGCCGCCGCGGCGGCGCCTGTTCCTGAATTCGTCGATGTTCTCCCTGGTGGCCTCCAGGATGCGGTGGGCCCGTTCCCAGGCCAGTTCCTCGGTTGGGCCGAGGATCGGCCGGAAGCTCACGCTGATCCGCGGCGGGGTTTCGCGGCCGGCCTTCTTCGCGGCCTCGTTCACCGAATCGATCTGCTCTTTCGTCTCCGCCAGCGGCTCGCCCCACAGCGCGTAGACGTCGGCGTGCTTGCCGCCGACCCGGTACGCCGCCGCCGAGGAGCCGCCGAAGTAGAGGTTGATGCGGGGCTGTTGCGGCGACTTGACGGACGAGTAGAAGTCTTCGACCTGGTAGTGCCTGCCGTGGTAGCTGAACGGCTCTTCCGCGGTCCACGCCTGCTTGACGATGTCCAGGTACTCGTCCGTGCGGTCGTACCGTTCGTCCTTGGTGAGGTGGTCGCCGTCGCGGCGCTGTTCGGCGTCGCTGCCGCCGGTGATGATGTGCACGGCGATGCGGCCGCCGGTGAACTGGTCGAGGGTGGCGAAGGTACGGGCGGCCAGGGTGGGCGCTACGAAGCCCGGGCGGTGCGCGATGAGGAAGCTGAGGCGTTCGGTGTGCGCGGCCGCGTAGGCGGCGACCTGGGCGCCGTCCGGCTGGGACGACGCGTAGCCGATGAGCACCCGGTCGAACCCGGCGTCTTCGTGGGCGCGGGCGAAGCGCCGGACGTAGTCCGTGTCGATAACCGGGCCGGCTGTGAGCCTGGTTTCCGACTGGTCCTTGGTGCTGATCATGCCGATGAACTCGACGGGCATTGACCTGGTTTCCTTCCGTGCTTCGGCTTGTGTCTGGCTATGGATGCCTGGGTCGCTGGCCGGCCAGTTCACCCCACTGCTCGTGGCGGTGGCAGGCGGCCGTCCAGCGGTCCGCCACGGTCGTGAGGGGCGGCTGCGCGGCGCAGGCGCCGAT
>NZ_JBARCR010000736.1:0-2008 GCF_049794275.1 Trebonia sp. | reverse complement strand
GACTCACCCGGGGCGCCAGCTCCCTGAACCTGGCGAGCACGGCGGGCTTGGGCACCGGCGTCGGCCACCCGGTCAGGTGCGCGAGCACGGCGAGCTCCGCCCACAGCCGGGCCCAGGGGAAGTCGTCGAGCGCGCGCTGCGCCGCGCGCATGTCCCGCAGCGTGCAGGGCCGGGCCGCGCATCCGGCCCCGCAGGTAGCCGACCTCGGGGTGACCACGGTCCTAGCGTCGAGGGTGGTGCCGGGAGTCGCCATCTCCCGTTCCGAACCATCTTTCATTTTCACGAGCACAGGGAAGTCCATGCCGTCGCGGAAGACGGCCGCCTGCCCGGGCGCGAGCGTGACGAGGAAGCGGGACTGGCTTTGCGTCGCGTTCATCGTGGCGCCGACCGCATCCCGGTCATCGGCGGCGGGAAGCCGGTGGGTGATCTTAACCGCGGTGTTCTTGATGGCGTCGGAGACGAGGCGGGCCGGAATCTGCTCGGCGATCACCAGGCCCTCACCGTAGGCGCGGATCTCCGCGAGCAGGCCGGCGAACATCTCGACGGCGTGCCCGGCGGCGCCCGCCCCTGATTGCCCGTCCGGCTCCGGGCGGCGCAGCAGCCGGTGCGCCTCTTCCACAACGGTCAGGTGGCGGAGCCCGGCGACGGCAGGGCCGGTCCGGTGAGCCAGCCGGAGGTGCTCGGCCAGCCGGATCAGCACGGTGCCCATCAGGAAGGCCTTGTCCGCGTCGTCTCCGACGTCCTCGATCTCGAGCACCACGTTCTTCCGCAGCAGGGCGCCGAAGTCGATCGGGTGGCCGCCCTCGAGGAACCGGCCGGTCGTGCCGAGCCGCAGGCTCGCCAGCCTGACCCGGATGAAGCCGAGTACGTCGTCGGTGATCCGCTGGCTATAGCCGATCTCGGTGACCACACGCTCGGCGGCGCGCTGAAGTGCCGTGAGCGTCGGGTAGGCAGGTTCACCTGTGCACGGCTCGCCGAGCGCGAGGTCCCAGCCTGCCTCCTCGTACGCCCGGGTCAGGGCAGCGCTGAGCACCTGCGGGAACGGCTCCTCGGACCGGAACGCGGCGATGAACAGCGCCCGGACCAGGTCCGCGTGCGTCTGCAGCGGAAACCTGTTGCCGCTAGTGTCCGCGGCGGGTTCGAGCGGGTTCAGCCCGGCCGCGACCGCGTCCGGCTCGCCAGGCCTGATCCTGATGACCTCGGCGCCGGGGACGCCGGCGGGACCGGATAGCCGGCTGGCCATCAGCCGGTACTCGGCCTTGGCGGGCTCGATGACGAGCCACGGGATGTTCTGTCTGGTGGCGGCCTCGAGCAGGGACCTGACGGTCTGCGACTTGCCCGCGCCGGTCGCGCCGCACACGAACACGTGCCTGTTAAGCGAGTCCCGCGACAGCGTGAACGCCCCGGCCGGCATCATGTTGCGATCGAGCACCTCGCCGAGCGGGATGCCACCGTCCGCTTCCGCTGACTCCGGGGGCACGGGGGCCTCTGGGGTGACGTCGAAGTCGGGACGCAGGGCCAGCCGGATTCCGGGGACCTCGTGGTCCGGCGGCCTGGCGAGGGCGGCGAACAGCTCGGTGGACCCGCAGAATGGCGACGCCGGGATGGCGTCGCCGCCCGGCATGCCGGCCTGGTCCTCGTCCCGGTCATCCAGCGCCGCCGGGCTCAGCGCGTACGGCAGCCCGTCCAGTCCCGCCGACGCGCAGAACAGGCCCGCCACTCGCGCCGCGCTCGCCGCGTCGCACCCGCCGGCCAGCACGCGGATGCGCCAGAAACCGGTGGATGCCCCTCGTTCGACCTCGGCGTGCCGTTCCCTGAGCCGCTCCGCTTCCACCGCCCGCTCGGGGAACCGGTCAGCCGCCCCCTCGGCGAGCCGTTGCCTGCGCCCCACCTCGGCTGCCAGCGACCGCAGCTCCGCCGGCCGCAGCGGCTCGGCGATGACGATCCAGCCGAACGGCCCGCTCCAGCTCCCCAGCAGCCCCTCGTCGAGCGACAGCGTGGCATGCCC
>NZ_JBARCR010000735.1:0-3843 GCF_049794275.1 Trebonia sp. | reverse complement strand
GCCCAGACCCGGTCGGCGGGCGCCAGCAGCAGGGCGAGCCCCGGCGCGGTGCCGCGCCTGGTGGCCGCCAGCTCCGTGGCCTCCGCGTCCGTCAGCAGCCCGACGACCGCGATGATCTGCCCGCCCTCCACGGAAAGCGCCTGGATGCCCTGGCCGAGGCCGATCGAACTGGACGGCACGATGACGGCGAGCGTGTCGAGCAGCGTGTCGCCGAACGTGCCCTGCCTGGGCACCTCTCCGGCGTCCGTCACGAACCGGGCCTCGAAGCCCTCGCCGGCCAGGTGCACCCCGATCGACGCGGCGGCGGTGACCGCGAGCTCGAACATCGCGGTGGCGTAGGCGGACCGCCTGGAGTCAAGGAAGAGCGTGGCCGTGTTCCGCCAGTGCTGCTCCTCGCGGCGCACCATGAGCTCGCCGTACCGCGCGGTGGACCGCCAGTGCACCCGGTGCAGTCCGTCCCCGGTGCGGTACTCGCGCGGCGCTATGTCGTCTTCCCCGTTGGCGGAGATGCTGCGCTTGCCGTGCTCGCTGTCGCCGAGCCAGTTGCCGGACAGCGGCGGCCGGGACAACGTGACGATCCGCGGCGTCACGGTCAGCGTGCTCGTGCTGCTAAAGGCCCGGCTGATCGACACCAGCCCGAACGAGTCGGCCACCCGCACCTGCAGCGGCCCGACCGTGTACTTGCCGCGCGCGTCCGACCCGAGCTGGTACTTGAACTCCCTGCTGCCGCCGCCGGCGATGCCCTGCAGCACGAACCGCGGCCTCCTGCCGAGCGCGAGGGGCACGGTGTCCTGGCAGAGCAGCAGCCCGGTCCGCAGCCGGGAGACGTTCGCCAGCTGAATGGTCACCTCGGCGGTCTGGCCGGCCGCCAGCCGCGGCGGCGCCAGCAGCCGCACGCAGGACAGCCGGTACCTGGCCCGCCCGGCGCCGAACGCCGACAGCAGCGGCAGCGCCATCAGCAGGCAGCCGATCCGCAGCAGGTCGGGCTCGGGGATGAGCAGGCCGCAGAAGGCCGCCGCCAGGCCGGCCGCGACGAACGACTTCCCCCGGACCGTCAGCGCGCTGAGCAGCCTACGCACCTGAAGTCACCGCCGGTTAGGGACGCGGCAGCGGGAGCTCCGCGACGAGCCGCGCCACTACCTGCTCGGGGAGCTTGCGCTCGATCATGGCCTCGGCGGTCGGCAGCAGCCGGTGCGCCAGCACCGGGATCGCCAGCGCCTGGATGTCGTCGGGGATCACGTAGTCTCTGCGGTCCAGCGCGGCCCGGGCCCGGCTCGTGCGCAGCAAGTGCAGCGCGGATCGCGGCGACGCACCGAGCCGCAGCTCAGACGCGGTCCTCGTGGCCGACGCCAGCGCGATGATGTACTCCTTGACCTGGCCGGACACGTGCACGCCGCGGGCCGCCTTGATCAGTTCGCGCACGTCGAGCGCGGTCGCGACCGGCGTCAGCTGGTCGAGCGGAAAGGCGGAGCCATGGGTGTTGAGCATCTCCAGTTCGGCGGCCGCGGTGGGGTAGCCGATGGAGAGGCGGGCGGTGAACCTGTCCCGCTGCGCCTCGGGGAGCGGGTAGGTGCCCTCCATCTCCACCGGGTTCTGGGTGCCGATGACCATGAACGGGGCCTCGAGCTGGTAGGTGGTCCCGTCGACCGTGACGTGCCGCTCCTCCATGCACTCGAGCAGCGCGGACTGGGTCTTGGGCGAGGCTCTGTTGATCTCGTCGCCGACGACGATGTTCGCGAAGATCGGGCCGGGCTTGAACTCGAATTCCCGGCGTTCCTGGTTGTAGGCGCTCACGCCGGTGACGTCGCTCGGCAGCAGGTCGGGGGTGAACTGGATCCGCCGCACCGAGCCGTCGATGGACTTGGCGAGCGCCTTGGCGAGCATCGTCTTGCCGACGCCGGGCACATCCTCGATCAGCAGGTGACCCTCCGCGAGCAGGACGGTGAGGGCGAGCTTGACCGCCTCCGCCTTCCCGTCGATCACCGACTCGACCGCCGTGGCGATCTTCTTTGCCGTCGCGACCAGATCCTCGAGCGTCCGCTCGCGGCCGCGCCCCGTGTCGAGTACCAAATGGCCCTCCTCGATAGGCCCGGGCGCGTACAGCGCGCTGACTGCGTCGTCTACAGACAGTATGTCGTCCTACGGCCAGCGTGCCACGCCTGGCCGTAGCGCGGCATCCCTGCCCAGGCACCCTTCTTGTCGGAAAACCTACCAATTAACAGCCGCTGCGCCATCCGCGCAAGGCCTGCTCACCGGCTGGTTGCTCCACGAGTCATACGGTTCCCCGCCGGAATCCGATTGCGCCCCGCCCCGGCCACCCGCCCCGCGAACCGTCCACGCACCCGGTCCCGCCGGTTGCGCAACCGACCCGCTCTTGGGAAGCACGCCGGCGCACGACTCCGATGGCCGCCGAGCCGGACGCGGCCATCACGCCACGTACGCACCATCCCGCACATTCGCCTCGCTCTTCGGACGACGGGCTCAGCGGAAAGCATGATCACGTAAGAAAAGTGTTCTATACGCATACTTTTCTTACGTGATCATGGAATACCTGCGTGAAAGCCAGCCCTGCGGCGAAACCAGCGACCGCGGCTTTATGGGGCGGAGTGGGGGATCGCCGGCGCGCCGGTCCGCGGCGCCGATTCTTCCCCCACTTTGCTCCACTGGAGCTGACCTGCAGGTTTGCTGCACAGAAAGCCGCCGGCGCGCTAGATTGAGAGTTGACGGTGGAGCAATGTGGGGTACAGTGGAGCGCGGTGGAGTGAGATAGCTGTCTAAGTCCGGCCCGCTGGGGTGGGAGGTGAGCACCGGATGTTCCTTGGTACTCACGCGCCCCGACTGGACGAGAAAGGGCGCCTCTTCCTGCCGGCGAAGTACCGTGACGATCTCGCCGGGGGAGTCGTGATCACGAAGGGGCAGGAGCGCTGCCTGTACGTCTTCCCGCACGACGAGTTCGGGCGGATCACCGAGGCATTGCGCGCCGCGCCGGTCACCGCCAAGGCGGTGCGGGACTACAGCCGCGTCTTCTTCGCCAGCGCCTCCGACGAGACTCCCGACAAGACGGGCAGGATCACCGTCCCGCCCGGCCTGCGGGAGTACGCGGGGCTGCAACGGGACTGCATCGTGATCGGGGCCAACACCCGGCTCGAGATCTGGGACGCCCAGGCATGGGAGACCTACCTGGCCGCACAGGAGGACTCGTTCTCCGAAGCCGCAGAGGAGGTGCTGCCAGGAATCTTGTAGGCGGCCATCGGGCTGGCTCGGTGGCCATGGCTGTCCGGCGAGTCTCCACCCGCGCCCGGGCTGTGCAGGCTGGCGCCACTTCCCCGGCGCCAGGCGGCGGCCCGCACAGGGCGCGGAGGAGACCCGGCCGGTCGCCACTGCTGATAACAGCAAGAAGCGTCGCGATAGCGCCACGCCACAAGCATCGCGATGACAGCGAGAAGCCGCGGTATCGCGAGAAGCCGCGGTATCGGCGAGAAGCACAGCGCGCGGAGCGCTGAAGCGGAGGGGTCAAGTGGGCGAGCACGCCTATGCGCACGTGCCGGTGCTAGCCGGCCGGGTGACCGCTTTGCTCGTGCCCGCATTGACCGGCCCAGGACCGGACGGCGGCCCGCCCGTCCTCGTGGACGCGACGCTCGGCCGCGCGGGGCACGCCCGCGCCCTGCTCGAAGCCTGCCCAGGACTGCTGCTCATCGGCATCGACGCGGACGAGACCGCGATCGAGGCGGGCCGCGCCCTGGCCGCCGAGTACCCAGGCCAGGTGACACTCGCGCACGCCTTTTACGACCAGATCGGCGCGATCGTCGCCCGCGCCGGGCACCGCCGCGTCCAGGGCGTCCT
>NZ_JBARCR010000734.1:0-5138 GCF_049794275.1 Trebonia sp. | reverse complement strand
CGGGTGATCGCCTGCCGGATCCACCAGGTGGCGTACGTGGAGAACTTGTAGCCCTTGGTGTAGTCGAACTTTTCTACCGCCCTGATCAGGCCGAGGTTGCCCTCCTGGATCAGGTCGAGGAACAGCATGCCGCGTCCGGTGTACCGCTTGGCGAGGCTGACCACCAGCCGGAGGTTGGCCTCGAGCAGGTGGTTCTTGGCCCGGCGGCCGTCTTCGGCGATCCACTCCAGGTCGATGCGCTGGTCCGGGGTGAGGCCCAGGCTGCCTTCTGCGAGCTTCTCCTCGGCGAACAGCCCGGCCTCGATCCGCTTCGCGAGCTCGACTTCCTGCTCGGCGTTGAGCAGCGGTACCTTGCCGATCTGCTTGAGGTAGTCCTTGACCGGGTCCGCCGTCGCGCCGGCGACGGCCACCTGGGCCGCAGGCAGGTCGTCATCGTCGTCGCCGAAAACGAAGATCTCGTCGTCGCCGCCTTCGCCTGGCGCCTTGCCTTCCGGCTGCGCGGGGGCGTCGGCGCTCACGGGCTGCGCGGCGGGGCCGGCGCCAGCCTCAGCGTCGTCCGTGTCCGGCTCATCCGCCAGGTCGGGCTCCGCGTCGACGTCGACATCGACGTCCACATCGGCCACGACGCTGACCAGGTCGGCGTCCGGCGAGTCGGCGATCTCCAGGTCCGCGGCCAGCTCGACGGAAAGGTCCTCTTCGTCGAAGGTGCCGGGGAAGTCCTCGAGGTCTGCGGCGTCCTCAAGGTCGTCGGCGTCGTCGAGATCGACGGCCGCCAGCTCGACGGAAAGGTCAGGGGACGGGACCACCACCAGCTCCTCACGGTCCTGGACCGCGACGTCCCCGCGGCCTGGCGCCCCTGCCCCGGCAGCAGGCGCCTGCTCCTCAGTCGAAGGATCGGCCATTCCCTCAGGCCGCTCGGCCACCCGCGAATCCCGGCCCGCGGAGCCCGCTGAGCCGGACGGCCTAGAGCGCTTGCGCGCCGCGGAGTTGGCAGCGCCCACCACCACGGTCACCTCTTCCTTCGCTGGGTAGCTTGGCTGAGCTGCATACGCATCGCGATAATCGGGCCCTCCCGCGAGGGTCTTGACGCTTGGACCGTGCCGGGAAGCGGACTTCCCTCATGTCTTGAAGACTTGTGTCTTGAGGACTTCGACAACCCGCCCGCCTCCTCCTTCCACCACCATAGGTGGCCTCCGGGAGTGCCTTGTACACGTCGGAACCGTCACTCATCGCTGTCGTACCCTGGACTGTCGTGCCCTGGCACGTGCATGACGAGGACGGTCACGTCGTCGTCTTGCTCATGACCGGCGAGCATATGGTCGAGCAGGTACTGGAGCAAACGCCCGGGAGCATCCTGCAGGTCCTCAGGAGCGCCCGCGGCGATGCTGACCAGCTCATCCAGCCCGGCGTCGAGGCCGCGCACCCGGTTCTCCACGAGCCCGTCGGAGTAGAACACCGCGGTGCTGCCAGGCGGCAGCCGGAACGCGTGCTGCCTGCGGGGACTCGGCCAGCCAAGCGGCGTGCCCGCCTCGGCCTGGTCGAGCACGGGAAGGGCGCCGGGGGTGAGCAGCAGAGTGGGCAGGTGGCCCGCGTTCCCCGCCTGGCCCTCGCCGGTCTCCGGGTCGATCACCAGGTAGGAAACGGTGGTGACCTGCTCTTCGAGCTCGGTGGCGCTGAACAGCCGGTCAAGCCCCGACAGCACGGCCGCCGGGCGCGGGTCGGTCAGCGCGAGGGCGCGCAGCGCGTTCCGCACCCGGCCCATGCCGGCCGCGGCCTGCAGCCCCTTGCCCATGACGTCGCCGACGGTCACGGCCAGCCGCCGGTCCGGCAGCCAGAACACGTCGTACCAGTCCCCGCCGATCTCCATGTTCCTGGTCACCGGCAGGTACCGCGCGTCGAGCGCGAGGCCTGGCACGTCGGGCAGCTTGTCGGGAAGCAGGCTGCGCTGCAGCGTCACCGCCGCGTTGTGCTCCCGCTCGTACATCTCGGCCCGCTCCACGGCGAGCGCGCACTGGCCGGCCAGCGCCTCGAGGAAGACCCGCTCCTCCTCGGTGATCCGTCGCGGCCGGTTGAACGAGAAGCGCAGCGCGCCGAGCGGTGCGCCCGCCGCGAGCAGCGGCAGCCCGACCCAGGACCGCTCGTCGCCAGTGTCCTCGATCGCGTCGCTCCCGGCCCCCTCCGCCAGGTCAGGCTCGAACTGCCTGCGCAGCTCCTCGGGGCTGGGGATGAGCACCGGGCGCCGCGTCGCGATCGCGCGGGTCATCACGCTCGGCGTGTCCAGGGTCAGCCGCGCGTCGGCCGAGTCGGGCCCGACGGGCGCGAGGCCGTCGGGGTTGACTACCCGCAGCCGCAGCCTCTCCTCGTCCAACAGGGCCACCGCCGAGCGCAGCGCCCCGATCGCGGTCCTGCCGACCTCGGTGATGACCTGCACCACCTGCTCGACGTCCAGCGCCTCGGCGAGCATCGATGTCGCCTGCTGCAGCCGGGCGGTCCGCAGCGCGGCCGCCGACAGCTGCTCGGTCAGCCTGCCGCGCATTTCCTCAGCCTCGCGCTGGCTAGTCACGTCGGTACAAGCGCCGACCCACTCGGCAATCTTCCCGTCCCGCTCGATCGGCACGGCGCGCACGTCATAGTGCCGGTACGCCCCGGCCTTGGTGCGCATCCTGAACCGGTCGTCGAAGATCCGCCCTGAGCGCAGGGATTCCCGCCAGTCGCGCTGGACCCGGTCCCTGTCTTCCGGGTGGATCGAGTCCAGCCAGCCGCCGTCGAGGAACTCCTCCTCGGTCTGCCCGGTGATCCACCGCCATTCCGGCGAGTCCTCGAGCATTACGCCGTCCGGCGAGGCGACCCAGACCACCTGGGCACCGCCCTGCGCCAGCGCCCGGTACCGCTCCTCGCTGCGCCGCAGCGCGGCCTCCGACGAGAGCCCTGTCGCGCTGTCGGTCACGGTGCCGTTCGCCGGGGCGGCCGCTACAGCCTCGGCCACGACGATGAGGCCGGCGCCGATCTGCGCGCCGTCCGGCCCGTGCACGGGGAACCAGTGATAAACGCGGTTCGACGCAGGATCCTCGGACGCCTCGGTGGCCGGCCGGTCCTCGGCGAGCACCTGCCGCAGCGCCGCCTCCGCCTTAGCGGTGTCCTTCGCCGGCCACACCTCGGCCATCGGCCGGCCAGGGAATTCCGCCTGGTCGTGGCCGAACAGCCGGGCCAGCGCGGCGTTGACCCAGCCGAAGCGCAGGTCCGTGCCGAGGAAGGCCACTCCAGCGGGCGCGTCCCGGAGCATGGCGTCAGGAAGCCAGGACTCGAAATCGTCCAACTCCACGGCCTCCTGGTGCTTTGGCACGGATGTGTCGGCGCTCATCGGAGAGCACCCCACCCTTCCGTGCAGGCGCCTGCCACTGGCGGCTCCTTCCTGCGTCCAACCTACCGGCATGAACGCCACCCGCCTGGCGCTCGGCGGCGGCCCGCCGGCAGCGCGGTCGTCACCGCGCAGCGGCCGTTCAGAATATAAGCGTGCCATAATCCTGCAACCCATGCTGCCAGCTAACGGCAGGTAAGCCAGTTCAATTGGCGTCGACTCCGGCCGCAGCGGCCCGGATCGCGCGACACGGACGGGTATCGAGGCCATCGCCCGGCACAATGATGGCAGCATGGGTAAATTCTCCTACAGCGGATGATGCGCTCTCACCTGCCGGCTGCCACCGAGGGGTCGCGGACGGAGCGTAGCGTTCACTTGTCCCGATCTGAGAGGCTATCAGGGTGAGCCCGCAGAGCCGACGTCGCAGCCCAGCAGGCGGCGGCGCGCCCCCCAACGCGCTGTTCCGCGAACTCCTGCACGCGGCGCGCGAACTGCTGGCGGTGCGCAGCCCGCTGGACGCGGAGCTCATGGTCAGCGAGCTCCTCGGCACCTGGTGGCCGCAGCGGCATCACACCGCGGGCGGGGCCGGCGTCGAGCAGGTCGTCGGCGAGGGCCTGGTCGAGTACGCCGCCGGCCAGTCGTCCCCCGCGGCCCTCGCGCTGCTGTCCGGTGTCGCCTGCCTCGGCACGCCCCGGCAGGCCGTCGCCGCCGAGCAGGCGGCGATCCGGATGATCGACAGCGGGGTACGGGCGCCGGCGTGGGCCGACCACCTCGGCGCGGTCACGCCCGCCGAGTGCTACGTCAACTCGGACGAGTGGGGCGACCAGGACGAGATCATCTGCGTGTTCAGCTACGCGGGCGAGGAGCCGCACGCGCTGGTGTCGCTCGTCGACTACAACACCGAGGGCATGATCAGGGACGGCTGGGTCACCTCGCGCGTGGACAAGCTGCTCGAGCACTGCCGCCAGGCGGCCGAGGGCAAGCCAGCGGACGCGTTCAAGCAGATCGATCCGCCGCACGCGAGGAGGGTGCTGCGGGCCGCGCTCGACGCGACGGACGCGGCCGAGGACCCGCCGGTCAGCGAGTCGTTCGCCTCGTACCACGCGTTCATCAGGGCGCGCATCCGCGCGCTGCCCCCGGCCGCGGGCCGCGGGCAGCGCGGCAGGCGGCCGTGGTCCAGGGAGCGGCGGGCGCTGATCGCCGCGGAATTCCTCGCCTCCGACGAAGCCGAAGACCTCTCGGACAGACAGGCCGCCAGCCGCGTCGTCGACCGCATCATCGACTACGGGTGTGACCAGGACAGCGGGCGGCCGCTGCGGATGAGCCCGGTCAAGGTGCAGAACTTCATGCTCAGCTGGCTGCCGCGGCGGGTGATGCTCTGCGCGGCCGACCAGGACGCGATGCCGCACGTGCTCGCCGCATGGGTCCGCTGGGCCGGGCACAAGCGCGGCCTGACCGAGGGGGCCATCGGGCAGACCCTGGACACCGTCTTCGACTCGATGAGCACGTTCTCCCGGATCTACCGGGACCCCGCCGAGTTCGGCCTGGACGAGAAGCTGGTCGCCAGGCTGCTGCCCGACTCCGACCTGGAGGCGCTGCCGCGCCGCGCCTTCGCCTTCCCTGTGCTCGAGGGCAAGCACGGCGGCGTCGACCTGTCGAAGCTCGACCCGGCCAACCCGGCCGACCGGCGGCTGCTGCTCGCCGCCGACCATGACACGAGGACCGGCAGCCCGAGCGCGGCCGGTGTCGGCCGGCACATCGACCGGCACCTGGCGATCGC
>NZ_JBARCR010000733.1:0-5115 GCF_049794275.1 Trebonia sp. | reverse complement strand
CGGCACCGTCGAGCCGTGGCTGCGCGACGCGCTGGCGGCGCGCGGCGTGCTGGGCACCTCGGTGCTGTGGTTCGAGCGGGGCTGGGCCGGTGAGCCGCTGGCGCCGCAGTGGTGGCGGCGGAACTGCCTGGCCACGGTCTCCACCCACGACATGCCGCCCGCCGCGGCGTTCCTGACCGGTCAGCAGGTCACCGAGCGGCTGGCGCTCGGGCTGCTGGCCCGTCCAGAAGCCGAAGAGCGGGCGGAGGCCGCCAAGGCGCTCGACGACTGGCTGCGCGCCCTCGTCGGCGAGGGCCTGCTGCCCTCCCGCGACCCCGATCCCGACGCGTTCACCGTGGCGCTGTACGGCTACCTGGCCAAGACGCCCGCCCTGATGATCGGCGTCTCGCTGGCCGAGGCCGTCGGCGAGCGCCGCTCGCAGAACATGCCGGGTACCACCACCGAGTACCCGAACTGGCGGCTGCCGCTGTGCGGCCCCGGCGGCGAGCCCGTGCTGCTGGAAGACCTTCCCTCGATACCCCTCGTCCGTGCTGTCGCGGGCGCCGTGGCAGGATCAGCTTGAACGAGCGGGGAATGACAGCCACGCACGACGAGGGGAGACGACATGCCGCCTACCGCGCTGCGGGAGCGCAAGGCATGGCAGGCGCTCCAGCGCCATTACGCGGAAATCTCCGGGCGGCACCTGCGCGACCTGTTCGCCGAGGATCCCGGGCGCGGCGAACGGCTCACCGCCGAAGCCGCCGGCATTTACCTCGACTATTCCAAGAACCGGGTAACCGACGAGACGATGCGGCTGCTCATCGAGCTAGCCGCGGAATCGGGAGTCCCCGAACGGCGGGACGCGATGTTCCGCGGCGAGCACATCAACGTCTCAGAAGACCGGGCCGTGCTGCACGTGGCGCTGCGCATGCCGGCCACGGAAAGCCTTATCGTCGACGGCCAGGACGTCGTCAAAGACGTGCACGAAGTGCTTGGCCGGATGCGGGACTTCGCGACCCGGGTGCGCTCAGGCGAATTCAAGGGCTACACGGGCAAGCCAATAAAGAACGTCATCAATGTCGGCATCGGCGGGTCTGACCTCGGGCCTGTTATGGCTTATGAGGCGCTCAAGTTTTACTGCACGCGTGAAATGACCTTCCGTTTCGTATCCAATGTCGATTCCACTGACTTCGCGGAGGCGGTCCAGGACCTCAGCCCCGAGGAAACCCTGTTCATCATCTCCTCCAAGACGTTCGGGACGCTGGAGACGCTCGCCAACGCGACCACCGCCAGGGACTGGATCGTCGACGCGCTCGGGTCGCGGGACGCGGTCGCGAACCACTTCGTCGCGGTGTCCACGAACGCCGAGCGGGTGGCCGCGTTCGGCATCGACACGGCGAACATGTTCGGGTTCTGGGACTGGGTCGGCGGCCGCTACTCGATGGACTCGGCGATCGGGCTGTCCACGATGATCGCGCTCGGGCCCGAGGGGTTCGGCGAGATGCTCGCCGGATTCCACGACATGGACGTGCACTTCCGCACCGCGCCGCTGGCGGCCAGCCTGCCGGTGCTGATGGGGGTGCTCGCGGTGTGGTACCGCGACTTCTTCGGGCTGCAGACGGTGGGTGTCATGCCGTATGACCAGTACCTGAAGCGGTTCCCCGCCTACCTGCAGCAGCTCACGATGGAGTCGAACGGCAAGCACGTCACGCTGACCGGGCGCCGCGTCGACTACGACACCGGGGCCGTGTACTGGGGCGAGCCGGGCACCAACGGGCAGCACTCGTTCTACCAGCTCATCCACCAGGGGACCACGATCATCCCGGTGGACCTGATCGGGTTCGCCCGCGGGCTCAACCCCATCCGCGACCAGCACGACCTGCTGTCGTCGAACGTGTTCGCGCAGGCGGCGGGGCTGGCCTTCGGGAAGACCGAAGAGGAAGTGCGGGCCGAGGGGACGCCGGACCGCGTCGTGCCGCACCGGGTCATGGAAGGCAACCGGCCGACGAACACGCTGCTGTGCGACATCCTGACGCCGCGGCTGCTCGGGTCGCTCGTCGCGCTGTATGAGCACTCCGTGTTCGTGCAGGGCACGATCTGGGAGATCGACTCGTTCGACCAATGGGGTGTTGAGCTGGGCAAAGTCCTGGCCCAGCAGATCATCCCCGAGCTAGAGTCGCCGTCGGAGCCAGCGCTGTCGCATGACTCGTCGACGAACACGCTGATCCGTCGTTACCGGACACTGAAATCGGGGAGCTAGATCACCATGGCAACTGACAAGCCGACGCAGCTCGGCATGATCGGGCTGGGCCGGATGGGCGCGAACCTCGTCAGGCGACTGATGCGGGACGGCCACCACTGCGTGGCGTACGACAGGAACCCGGCAGTGGTCAAGGGCCTGACCGGCGAAGGCGCCGATGGGGCGAACTCGCTCGAGGAGTTCGTCGGCAAGCTGAACAAGCCGCGGAACATGTGGATCATGGTGCCGGCCGGGGCCGTGGAGTCGACGCTGGCGGCGCTGGTGCCGCTGCTCGACGCCGGGGACGTGGTGATCGACGGCGGCAACTCGTACTACCGGGACGACCTCACCCGGTCCGCCGCGCTGAAGGAGAAGGGGATCCACTTCATCGACGTGGGGACCAGCGGCGGCGTGTGGGGCCTGGAGCGCGGGTACTGCCTGATGATCGGCGGGGACGATGGCGCGGTCGCGCGGCTCGACCCGATCTTCCGCTCGATCGCCCCCGGTCTCGGGAACGTCGAGCCCACGCCGGGGCGGCAGCCCGCCGATTCCCCGGCGTCGGAGGGGTACCTGCACTGCGGGCCGTCCGGCGCCGGTCACTTCGTCAAGATGGTGCACAACGGCGTCGAGTACGGCATGATGGCCGCGATCGCCGAGGGGCTGTCGGTCATCAAGCACGCCGACGTGGGGATGCACCAGGACGAGATCGACGCGGAGACCGCGCCGCTGCGGACGCCCGAGGCCTACATGTACGAGATCAACGTCTCCGATGTGGCCGAGGTGTGGCGGCGCGGCTCCGTGGTCTCGTCCTGGCTGGTCGACCTGATCGCCGCGGCCCTGGCCAAGTCGCCGGACCTCGACGACTTCAGCGGCCACGTGTCCGACTCCGGCGAGGGCCGGTGGACCGTGCTGGCGGCGGTGGACGAGGGAGTGCCCGCGTCGGTGATCTCCGCGTCACTGTACGAGCGGTTCGAGTCGCGGGACAACGGCGAGTTCACCGCGAAGATCCTCTCCGCGATGCGCTCGGAGTTCGGCGGGCACGCGGAGAAGAAGAAATGAGCCCGGCGTCCGGAGCGCCCGAGGCGCCAGCGTCCAGGCCGCGGTCGCATACGCGGCCGGAGCCTTACGTCTACGTGCTGTTCGGCGCGACCGGGGACCTGGCTAAGCGCAAGCTGCTGCCGGGGCTGTATCACCTGTTCGTCGCCGGGCTGCTGCCAGAAAAGTTCCGGATCATCGGGACCTCGCCGCGGAAGTTCGAGTGGGCCGACGACGACTTCGCCGCGCACGCGAAGGCGGCCATCGACCAGTTCGGCAACACAAAACCGACCGGGCCGGAGTGGGACCAGTTCGCGTCCCGGCTGTCCTTCGGCGCCGCGTCGACCGACGACACGTCGCAGCTGGTATCGGCCGTCGAGGCGGCCGAGTCCGCGATCGGCGGCCACGTAGGGCGGCTGTTCCACTTGGCGGTGCCGCCGTCCGCGTTCACTACCGTGATCAAATTGCTCGGCGCTTGCGGCCTGAACAAGGGCGACGCGAAGGTGATCATCGAGAAACCGTTCGGCGAGGACCTGGCGTCGGCGCGACAGCTGAACGACGTGGTCCACTCCGTCTTCGACGAGTCGCGGGTCTTCAGGATCGACCACTTCCTCGGCAAGGAGTCGGTCGACAACATCCTGGCGTTCCGGTTCGCGAACGGGCTGTTCGAGCCGATCTGGAACCGGCAGCACGTCGAGTACGTGCAGATCGACGTGCCGGAGACGCTATCCGTCGACGACCGGGGAGCGTTCTACGACGCCACCGGCGCCTTCCGCGACATGGTGGTGACGCACCTGTTCCAGGTGCTCGGTTTCGTCGCGATGGAACCGCCCACGTCACTGGCGGCGAAGCCGCTGCGGGACGAGAAGGGCAAGGTATTCGACGCGCTGAAGCCCATTGACGTGCGGCACGTGGTGCGTGGGCAGTACAACGGTTTCCTCGCCACGAACGGCGTGCGCCCGGATTCCGATACCGAGACGCTGGTCGCGGTTCGCGCCGAGGTCGAGAACTGGCGGTGGCACGGGGTGCCGTTCTACCTGCGTTCCGGCAAGTGCATGCCGGAATCGCGGCAGGTGATAACACTCGGGCTGGCGCAGCCGCCGCTGCGGATGTTCCACACGCACCAGCAGGACGCACCGATGGGGCGGGTCAACGAGATCGTCATCGACTTCGCCGACCCCGGCTCGATCACCGTGGAGTTCATGGCCAAGGTACCGGGCCCGGATATGTCCCTCGGCGCTACGTCGATGACCTTCCGGTACGACGACTCGTTCGCCCAGGCCAACGCCCTGGAGGGATACGAGCGGCTGATCCTGCTCGCGATGCTCGGCGACCAGTCGCTGTTCACCCGGGCGGACGGCATCGAACGCGTCTGGGAGATCTCCGAGCCGCTGCTGACCTCGCCGCCTCCGGTGGAGCCCTACGAGAAGGGCACCTGGGGACCGGACACCATGCACAAGGTGATCGCACCGCACCGCTGGTACCTGCACTAGCCCCAGGGTCGTCGGTGCGTAATGGCATTTCGCGGGTAGCTTCAACGAAGTTATGGCTGCCGTCGCGTTCGTGATCAACGGCACGCTGGCTAAGGCCGGCGGGCGGTTCCTGCCGCTGTGCCATGCGGCCGCCGCGCGCGCCGGGTGGACTCCGGAATTCCATGTCACCGGCAAGGCCGAAGCCGGCGTCGCCGCCGCCAGGGACGCCGCGGCCGACGGCGCCGACCTTGTTGTCGCCGTCGGCGGCGACGGGACCGTACGGGGATGCGCCGAAGGCCTCGCGAATACGGGCATCCCGCTCGGGATCGTGCCGGTCGGCACCGGCAACCTGCTCGCCGCGACGCTGGGCATCCCGGCGCACGCCAGGGC
>NZ_JBARCR010000732.1:0-1984 GCF_049794275.1 Trebonia sp. | reverse complement strand
TCGGCGATCGCCAGTGCCCACGACTTGGAGATGTCCTTGGCGGCCAGGGCGGCGGCCATATCGGGGTGGGCGCGCAGCAGCCGCATCTCCCGCATCTTGACCTTGGCGTCCCGCGGCGTCATGTCCGCCATCGCGGTCAGCCACGCGGCGGAGGTACCGTACCCGTCGCAGTCATGCGCGTCAGCGGCGTCAAACCGGGCCAGCACAGAGGCGTGCGCGGCGGTGAACTTCGCCTCAATCTCGCCCAGCGACCGCAGCACCAGCCCGCCCGAGGCGGCGTCCAGCTCGGCGGCACCCGGGCCGTTGAGGTAGTCCAGGCCGGCGTTCATCATCCGCAGCGCATCGGCGACGCTCATCTGGCCACCTCCTCCCGGTTATGCCGTAGTGAACCGCCTGCCTCTCAATCGTCCGCGCCACTCTTGTGGCCTAACATTAGAATAGCACACGTGTTCTAGAGATCACAATAGGTAGCATCAAAATCTTTTAGGGCGTTCGCGCAAGGTAAATCGTTTGACCACCCCGGTTAACGTCAGGACGTGGCCGAAGTACACGGCGCCTGTGACAAGCGCTTCGACGCCGTCCGGGTCGCACTCGCGGAGTCGCTGGACGACGCGGACGTCGGCGCGTCGGCGGCCGTTTTCGTAGACGGCGAACCCGTTGCCGACCTCTGGGGCGGCTACAAGGACGCGAAAAAGACCGAGCCCTGGGAACAGGACACGATCACCAACGTCTGGTCCACAACCAAGACGATGGTGGCGCTGAGCGCGCTGATCCTCGCCGACCGCGGCGACCTGGACCTTGACGCGCCGGTCGCCAGGTACTGGCCGGAGTTCGCGGCCGCGGGCAAGGAGCGAGTGCTCGTGCGGCACCTGCTGTCGCATACCGCCGGCCTGCCGGAGTTCGACCCGCCCGCCGCGGTGGCCGACCTGTACGACTGGCGAGGGGCCACAACACGCCTCGCGCGACAGGCCACTCGCTGGGAGCCCGGCACGCTGGCCGGGTACCACTCGGTCACCCAGGGGTTCCTCGTCGGCGAGGTCGTCAGGAGGATCACCGGCCAGTCCCTGGCCACCTTCTTCGCGGAGCACATCGCGAAACCGCTCGGCGCCGACTTCCACCTCACCATGCCCGCCGGAGCCGGGCTCGACGAGCGCTTCGCGCCGGTCCTCGCCCCGCCCGAGGCACCGGACGGCGACCTAGTGGCAGCCCCGCCCGGCGACCAGGGTGCCGCGACAGGCGGGACGGCGATCCGGGTCAGCGACGGGAACAGCGTCGCCTGGCGGCGGGCGGAGATCCTGTCGGGGAGCGGGTACGGCAACGCGCGTTCGGTGGCGGCGGTGCAGTCGGTGCTCGCCTGCGGCGGCGAAGCCCGCGGCATCAGGCTGCTGTCACCGGAAGGCTGCGAGCGCGCCAGGGCGGAGCAGTACCGCGGCGTCGACCAGATCCTGGGCAGGTCGGTGCGGTACGGGCTGGGCTACGGGATCTTCGACCCGGCGTGCGGATGGGGCGGCTGGGGGGGCTCGATGGTCATGGTCGACCTCGACGCGCGCATGGCGGTGGCGTACGTGATGAACCAGATGCTGCCGTCGGACTACCGGGGCCTCGGCATCGTGCTGGCGGCCTACGACGCGCTCGGGTAAGAACAGGACGTTCCCAGGGGCACCACGCGCCCGTTCCGAATAAAAGCTACCCTTCAACCCGTGGACCAGCACCTGATCGACCGCGCGATGGCGCTGCGGCAGGCGCTGGCGGAGGCGGGCGGTCTCGCGGCCATCGACCGGTTCCTCAACGCGAACCGGAACATCCCGCGCGCCGACCGCGAGCTGCTGCTCGACTGGGCCGACGACGCGGTGCGCGGCGTCTTCGAGGTCCGCCGGGCTGACGCGGCCCCAACAGTGCTCAACCTCGTCGACGACCTCGAGTACCGCGTGTACGGCCTCGCCCAGTCGCCGTCGCGGAACTCGTTCATCATCGGCATGCTGCT
>NZ_JBARCR010000731.1:0-1552 GCF_049794275.1 Trebonia sp. | reverse complement strand
GCTGTGCCTGCTCCGCAGCGACGACGAACCCGGCGATGCGGTCGCCGGGCTGGCACCCGCGCCCGGCCTCGGCGACCTGGGCAGCCTGGCGGCGATGGTGCGGGACGCGGGAACGCCGGTCCTGGTGGACCTGACCGGGGACGTGACGGCGCTGCCGCCCGTGGCGTCGCTGACCGCGTACCGGATCGTCCAGGAGGCGCTGACCAACGTCGTCAGGCATGCGCCGGGAGCGGAGGCGGCGGTGCGGGTGGGGATCGGGCCGACGGGGGTGCGGATCGAGGTGACTGACACCGGCCGGGCCAGCACCGGCCGGACCCCGCAGGCCGCGGGCCTGGCCGTCGGCGGCAAAGGGCACGGGATCGCCGGCATGCGCGAGCGGGCCGCGATCTTTGGCGGCACGGTCGACGCCGGGACGCTTCGGCGCGGCGGCTTCCGAGTCGCTGCGTTCCTGCCAGTCGCGCCGGCCGCGGCAGGGAGGGTGGCGTGAGCATCGGCGTCGTGGTCGCCGACGACCAGGCCATCGTCCGGGCCGGGTTCAGGCTGCTGATCGATTCAGAGCCGGACATGACCGTGCTCGGCGAGGCCGCGGACGGCGCTGAGGCCGTCGCGGCGGCCAGGCGCATGACACCCGACGTCGTGCTGATGGACATCAGGATGCCGGTCATGGACGGCGTAGCCGCGACCCGGCTGATCGCCGCCGGCGAGACGCCGTCGCGGGTGCTGATCCTGACCACCTTCGATCTCGACGAATACGTCTTCGCGGCGCTGCACGCGGGGGCGAGCGGGTTCATGCTCAAGGACCGGCCGCCTGAAGAACTGCTGTCCGCTATCCGGGTCATCGCGGTCGGCGAGGCGCTCCTCGCGCCCAACGTCACCCGGCGACTGATCGAGCACTTCATCCGCCAGCCCGAGCCGCTGCGCACGCCCCCTGGGGGCCTGGAGGAGCTGACCGTCCGGGAGCGCGAGGTGCTCGCGCTGATCGCCGCCGGGCTGTCCAACACCGAGATAGCCGGCAAGCTGGTGATAAGCGTGCCGACCGCGAAGACCCACGTGAGCCGCATTCTTGCCAAGCTCGCCGCCCGCGACCGCGCCCAGCTCGTCGTGATCGCCTACCAGTCGGGCCTGGTCAAGGCCTGACCTCTGGCTACATCCAGGGATGTAACGCGAACAGGTTCGCCAGTCTGACGACATCCGCCACCGCCGCGCGCAGCATGAGAGCCCGGAACCGAGCGCGATGGCTGGAGGAGCGGATGCACGACCTGGCGATGCAGGCACTCGCGAACGGCGGCCACGGGGGCGGCCGGATCATCATCCTGGCGCTGCTGCTGATCATCGTGGCGCTCGCCGCCGGGTGGATCGTTTACGCCCTGCGCACCCGGCGGAACCGGCGCAGGTCATGACATCGCCGGGGAATGCCCCGCCCGGCCGCGTGTTATACCCCCATGGGTATTGTTCGGTACCGCGAAGCCAGAGGGGTGAAAGATGAGTACCGTCGCGCTGACTGAGGACACCTTCGAGGACACGGTCATCCAGCCGGGGATAACGCTGGTCG
>NZ_JBARCR010000730.1:0-6578 GCF_049794275.1 Trebonia sp. | reverse complement strand
GCGCTGGGGGCCCTGGGAGCCTTGGGGGCCCTGGGCGCCCGGAGCGCCCTGGGGGCCGTAGCCCTGGCCGGGGTAGCCCTGGCCGCGCTGAGGATCCTGGCCTCGCTGCGGGGCACCCGGGGCCCCGCCTGGCCGCTGGCCCTGGTGCCCCTGGTTGCCATATCCGGCGGGGTTGTAGCCCTGCGGGGCCTGCCCGCCCTGAGCGCCTTGCGGGCCCTGCGGCTCCTGCGGCCTCTGCGGGCCTTGCGGGCCCCGCGGGCCCTGCGGCCCCTGGACGTTCTGCGGAGCCGCGCCATCCTGATCATCACGGCCGGCAGGCCCGTAGGACTGGCCGCTATGGTCACCGCGCCTGTCGTCCCGCCCGGTTCCTGGCACGTTCCGCTCCCCGTCCCGCCCTTGGCCACGTTCCGGCTCGTAGGGCCACTCGGAACGGGCGCCGGTGGGCACCGCTCGGGACATGTCGGTGTACCTCCCGCGTAGTGCTTCCCGCAGGGGAAGCTACCCGTCCCACATGAAGAAATCGTTACATCCCCGATGTCCTATGAGGCTAAGCTACAGGTGCTTCCGGTGCTCTATGCGGGAGCGCGATGTACGCGCCAGTTGTCAGAATATGCGGTCGGACATCCGATGCGGGCTCAACTTCACGGCGCCGTCCCAATTTGCTTCCCGTATCGCCTTCATGGCTTGTTTCCGGGTTGCCAGGTCCATCCGGTCGATAAACAGCACGCCGTCGAGGTGGTCGGTCTCGTGCTGGATGCAACGGGCCAGCACGTCGGTCCCGACTAGCTGCACCGGGTCGCCGCGATCGGTAAAGCCGCGGGCCACCGTGTTGAGCCGCCGCTTGACGTCGTAGTAGATGCCGGGGAACGACAAGCAGCCCTCCTCGCCGTCCTGCTCCTCGTCGTCGGGGAAGCTGAGCTCCGGGTTGACCAGGTAGCCACGCTCGCTGCCCACGACGTAGGCGAACACCCGCAGCCCCACCCCGATCTGCGGCGCCGCCAGGCCGGCGCCCTGGGCGTCGTCCAGCGTCTGGGTCAGGTCCTTCACCAGGTTCCGCAGCTGCTTGTCGAAGTCGGTGACGGGGTCGGCGACGGTGCGCAGGATCGGGTCGCCAAAGAGCCGGACTGGTCGGATTGCCATGCCCTTGAGGTTAGCCGCTGACACCGGCTCAGTCATGGCCAGGCAACTAAGTTGACAAGCCTGATTCACGAAAGATATAAATTGAGTTATAAGTTTCTTACTGGCAGAGGGTGAAGCCAGGGTGGCAGGCCCTCCTAGGAGGCAGCGATGTACCTGACTACTCGTGACCCGTTCACCCGGGACTTCGACCGAATCGTCCGGCGCGCGTTCGGCACCGGCTTCGGCCCGGCCAGCACCACCGCCCTGCCGATGGACACTGTCCGTCGCGACGGCGAGCTCGTGCTGCGCTTCGACGTCCCCGGCGTCGACCCGGAGAAGATCGACGTCACCGTCGACCGCGGCGTGCTCACCGTGAGCGCCACCCGCGAGGAGACCCGCACCGAGGGTGAGTCCCCGGTCGTCCGCGAGCGGCTGTTCGGCAGCTTCCGCCGCAGCGTCCGGCTGGCGGAGAACCTGGACGCCGACGCCATCGAGGCGAGCAACAACGAGGGTGTTCTCGAGATCCGCATCCCGGTCCGCGAGGAGGCCAAGCCCCGCAAGATCGAGGTCGGCACCAGCAAGGAGCTGGCCAGCTAATCAGCTGACGAGCGACAGTGACAGCTAGCGGCCGGCGAAGCAGTGGCTACGCCGGCCGTTTAGCATTCCCGCTTAGGGAGGTGAGCCATGGAGCCCTTCGAGGACGAGAACATCCCGCTGTTCACTGTCGGGCAGGTCGCGGAGATGCTCGCGGTCAAGCAAGCCTTCCTGCGCCGCATCGACGAGCTCCAGGTCGTCACCCCGCAGCGCTCCGCCGGCCGCCAGCGCCGCTACACCCGGGTGGAGATCCGCGTCATCCAGCAGGTCGCGTCGATGGCCGGCGAGGGCATGACGCTGCCCGCGATCCGGCGGATCATCGAGCTGGAAACAAGGCTGGCTGAGGTCGCCGCCCAGCGCGACGAGCTCGCGGCGCGGCTGCATGAAGTTTCCTCAGAACGTGCGCGGCTTACTCACCGGCTCAACGCTTTGCTCCGCGGAGTCAGCCGGGATCGTTCCGACGAAGAAGAATAGGACGAAGCCCCGCTAGCACAGCCGGGTCGTCAATGGTCGAAGGAACCGGCTCGTCCTTGCCGTTGGCGATGCCCCGCATGGTCTTGCGCAGGATCTTCCCGGACCGCGTCTTCGGCAGACCGGGCACCACGTCGATCGTGCGCAGCGCCGCGATCGGGCCGATCCGGCCGCGGATCATCGCGGCGAGCTCCGCGGCCAGCGCCTCCGGGTCGGCGGTGACGCCCGCCTTGAGCACCACGAGGCCGCGCGGCACCTCGCCCTTGAGCTCATCGGCCACCCCGAAGACCGCGCATTCGGCGACCGCGGGATGGCTGGCGAGCACCTCTTCCATCTCCCCGGTGGACAGCCGGTGCCCGGCCACGTTGATCACGTCGTCGGTGCGGCCCATGACGTACAGGTAGCCGTCCGCGTCGCGGTAACCGCCATCGCCTGTGAGGTAGTAGCCGGGGTACCTGGCCAGGTACGAGCGGATGAAGCCCTCGTCGTCGTGCCACAGCGTCGGCAGGCAGCTCGGCGGCAGCGGCAGCCTGATCGCGATGTGCCCGGTATCGCCTGGCTTTGCCTCGTTGCCGTCCTCGTCGAGGATGCGCAGGTCATATCCCGGCATCGGGAAGGTGGGCGATCCCGGCTTGGTCGGCTTGGGGTCAAGGCCCATCGGGTCGGCGGCGATCGCCCAGCCGGTCTCGGTCTGCCACCAGTGGTCGATGACCGGGACCTTCAGCAGGTCGGCCGCCCAGCGATAGGTGTCAGGGTCGAGCCGCTCCCCGGCCAGGAACAGGTACCTGAAGCGGCTGAGGTCGTAGCCGGCGGTGAGCGTGCCCTGCGGGTCTTCCTTGCGGATCGCGCGGAACCCGGTCGGCGCGGTGAACAGGCTCTTGACGTTGTGCTCGCTGATCACGCGCCAGAACGCGCCGGCGTCGGGGGTGCCCACCGGCTTGCCCTCGTACAGGATCGTGGTGCAGCCGGCCAGCAGCGGCGCGTACACGATATAGGAGTGCCCGACGACCCAGCCGATGTCGGACGCGGCCCAGAACACCTCGCCCGCGCCGGTGTCGTAGACGTTCCGCATCGACCAGGTCAGCGCGACCGCGTGGCCGCCGTTGTCGCGGACCACGCCCTTCGGCTTCCCGGTGGTGCCCGAGGTGTACAGGATGTAGAGCGGGTCGGTCGCGTCGACAGCGACGCAGGGCGCCTGGCCGGTGGCGGCCGCCATGAGCTCGTGCCAGTCCAGGTCGCGCGCCGTCATCGCGGCGGTCGCCTGCGGGCGCTGCACGATGACCGTGCCCGCCGGCTTGTGCACGGCCTCGTCGATGGCCTTGTCAAGGATCGGCTTGTACTCGATGATCCGCTTGCCCTCGATGCCGCAGGAAGCGGAGACGATCAGCTTCGGCGTGGCGTCGTCGATCCGCACCGCGAGCTCGTGCGCCGCGAACCCGCCGAACACCACCGAGTGGATGGCGCCGAGGCGGGCGCAGGCCAGCATGGCGACCACGGCCTCGGGGATCATCGGCATGTAGATGACGACTCGGTCGCCCTTCTGGATGTCCAGGCCCTTGAGGACGGCGGCGAACCTGGCCGTCTCGTCGCGTAGCTGCCGGTAGGTGAACGTCTTCGCGGTGCCGGTGACCGGGGAGTCGTAGATCAGCGCGTGCTGCTCTCCGCGGCCGCCGTCGACGTGGCGGTCGAGGGCGTTGTGGCAGGTGTTCAGCGTGCCGCCGGCGAACCATTTGTAGAACGGCGGGTTGCTGTCGTCAAGGACGACCTGCGGGTCCTGGTACCAGTCGACGGCGGCCGCGGCCTCGGCCCAGAAGCCGGCCGGGTCGGCGAGGCTACGGCGGAAGGCGTCCTCGTATCTGCCCATGACCGCAGGGTAGGCCTGACCGACGGGGGTTGCCTAGGACGGCGCGGGCCAACGCGCCGCCCGCGGGTTTGTGCCGCCGGCCCGCTCTTGGTCATAACCGATAGGAAGTCGCCGAACTGATAAGGAGTTGACAGGGGTGGCGAGGCCAGCTGACCGCGATTATGCCCGGCAGAGGATCTCGCCGTGGATGACGGCGAACCAGCCGTCGGGGTCGGCGGCCCAGGCGCGCCAGCCGTCGGCGATCCTGGCCAGGTCCGCGGTGGTCGCGTGGCCGCCGCCGGTGGCGTTCGCGGCGTAGGCGGACTTGACCGTGCGGTCGGCCCACAGGCCGCCCCACCAGTCGCGGTCCTCTGGGGTGGCGTACGTCCAGGTCGACGTCGAGACCATGAGGTCGGCCAGGCCCGCTGCCCTGGCCCAGGCATGCATCCGGCGGCCGGCGTCGGGCTCCCCGCCATTGCCGCGGGCCACCTTCTCGTACAGCGCCAGCCAGTCGTCGAGAACCGGGAGGGACGGGTACCAGACCATGGCGCCGTAGTCCGCGTCGCGGGCGGCGACCAGGCCGCCGGGCTTGGTGACCCGGTGCATCTCGCGCAGCGCCAGGACCGGATCGCTGAGGTGCTGGAGCACCTGGTGGGCGTGCACCACGCAGAATGTGTCATCCGGGTAGTCGAGCGCGTAGACATCGCCGGTCGTGAAGTCGAGGTTCTCGCGGCCGACCGTCAGCTCCCTGGCCTGCTCGACGATGTCCGGCGCGGCGTCGATGCCGGTCACGTGCCCTTGCGGCACGTAGCCGGCCAGGCCCGCGGTGATCGTGCCGGGACCGCAGCCGACGTCGAGGATCCGCATGTGCGGTTTGAGGTGCGGCAGCAGGTAGGCGGCGGAGTTCTCGGCGGTGCGCCACCGGTGCGAGCGCAGCACCGACTCATGATGACCGTGTGTGTAGACCTCTGGCATGCCGTCCAGCGTAGCTCGCGTCTTACTAGCTGAGCTAATCCGTCTCAAAATATGGACGTCAGCTCTCGTCGGCGGCGAACCGGTCGGCGAGGTCGCGCGGGGCGCACGCCAGCCAGCCGTCGGTGAGGGCCTCGCTGAGTACGTTCGGCGTCACCTTGTCCAGCTGGACGAGGTAGGCGCTGAACCCGTTGAAGTGCGGGATCGTGAAGAAGGCGTCCAGGTGCGCCGCGAGAATGGCCTCCTTCTCGGCCAGGTCGGCGGTGCGGATCGCGAGAATCGGGCCGTCCGGCGGCTGCACGTCGCCGAACCGCTTGATGTCCGCCTTGCTGAACGGGCGCTCCCACGCGAACGCCTTGCCGCCGACTTCCCAGGTCCTGTTGGTCTTCCTGTATTTGTCGACGCCTTCAGTGACCTGGGGCAGTCCGGCGGCCAGGCGTGCCACGTCGTCGAAGGTCTGCACCCCTAAGACGGTACGCCCTCGGCTTCGCGACGCCCGCTTCCATCGGCAGCAGCACCACCAGGGCACCGGCCGGATCACGATGGCGGTGTGATCGAGGAGCTGATCGACCAGATGGCCGCCCTGCTCGAGTCGCTGCGCGCCGCCGGCGACCGGCGGCAGTACTTCCACGCGACGTACCAGCGAACGACGATCGCGGTGGCCGCGGAACTCCGGCGTGGCGGCTTCACCGACGCCGAATGGGTCGAGCGGTGGGACGTCGCGTTCGCCGGCCTGTACCTGGACGCGCTCCGGGCCGCGCTGGCGGGCAGCCGCCCGACGCGGCCCTGGGACGTCGCGTTCGGCGCGCCCGCCGGGCTGCCGCCGCTCCGCCACGTCCTGCTCGGCATGAACGCCCATATCAACTACGACCTGCCGCAGGCGCTGCTGGCGGTGATCACCGACGAAGAGTTCGACGATCCGGCGCTGCTGACCAGGCGGCGGTCCGACCATCAGGCGATCGACCGCGTGCTCGCCTCCCGCGTCGCGGCCGAAGACGACGAGCTGGCCACGGTTTCCGGTCCCGGCACCCTCCTGGACCGGCTGCTCCAGCCACTCAACCGGCTAGCCACCCAGCGCTTCCTGCGGGAGGCGCGGGAAAAGGTGTGGGCCAACGCGGTCGTCTTGAGCCAGGCGCGCAGGCAGGGCGATGGCGCTTACGCGACCGCCCTGAGACAGCTCGAGGACCTGAGCGCGGCGAAGGTCGCCGCCTTGCAAGCGCCCGGCCAGGTCCTGCTGAAGCTCGCCAGCACCGGCTTCGGCGTCCGGCTGCCCGGCTAAGCCGACGGTGACGCCGTGGCTAACAATAAGCGCGACGCTTTTTGTCGGCGCACGCTACCCGGCCGTCGTCATAGCCCACAAAGAGAGACTAGCGCTGGCTCGCGTTTGCGTCTCGGCGCTGCAACCGCGACTTTCGCCGTGCGCGCAGGTAATAGCGGCTGTCAGAGACGTCGTGATGCTCGCGCATGCGCCTGTGTGTCATGAAATACGGGATGCCCACGGCCAAAGCCACGATAACCACGCCGATAAGGACGCCGCCCCACACCCAGCCCATAGTCGCCTCCCTGCAATGTCGGTTTC
>NZ_JBARCR010000729.1:0-4878 GCF_049794275.1 Trebonia sp. | reverse complement strand
CGTCAGCCACGGGCCCGTCAGCCACGGGGACGGCGGACGGCGCGGTCGGCGATCGCCGCCTTGGCCGCCTGCATGCCAGGGATGCCGCAGACGCCGCCGCCCGCGTGCGTGGCCGAGCTCGCGTAGTACAGGCCGCGCACCGGGGTGCGGTAGTCGGCGAAGCCAGGCGCCGGGCGCATGTGGAAGAGCTGCTCGAGGGAGAGCTCACCGTGGAAGATGTTGCCGCCGATCAGCCCGTAGTCGTGCTCCATCTCGTAGGGACCGACCACGTCGCGGTGGATGATCGCGGACTTGAAGTTGGGCGCGACCTCGTTGTAGACGTCGATCATCCGGTCGGCGTACTTCTCCAGCTCGTCGCGGTGCGGCTGCTGGCTCCAGTCGGCCGGCACCCACTGGGTGAACAGCGACATGATGTGCGTGCCGTCCGGGCAGAGCGTCTTGTCGAACGTGGTCGGTATCACGCCGTCGGAGAACGGCCGGGTCGCCGGGCGGCCCTCGCGGGCCTCGATGAACGCCTTCTCGATGTACTCCATCGTGGGCGCCATCTCCACCGATCCGGTGTGGTGCTCCTGCAGGTGGGTGCCGGGGTTGGCGGTGAAGTCGGGCAGTTCGGCGAGCGCGAGGTTGATCTTGACCACGCCGGACCGGGTCTTCCAGTGCTCGATGTCGGCCGCGAAGCTGTCCGGCAGGTTCTCCTTGCCGACGTGGTCCAGGAACGCGGTCTTCGGGTGCAGCGAGGAGACGACCGTCGCGGCGCGGATCTCCTCGCCGTTCTCCAGCACCACGCCGGTGGCCCGGCCGTTGCTGACCAGGACCCTGGCGACCTTCGCGCCGGTCCTGATCGTCGCGCCGTTGGCCGTCGCGGACCGGGCGATCGCGGCCGCGACCGCGCCCATGCCGCCCTCGGGGAAGCCCCAGCTGCCGAGGCGGCCGTCGCCGACGTCGCCGATCGAGTGGTGCGCCATCACGTACGCGGTGCCCGGCTCGTACGGGCCGGCCCAGGTGCCGATCACGCCGTTGACCGCGAGCGCGCCCTTCATCTGCGGCGATTCGAACCAGTCGTCGAGCAGGTCGGCGATGGACATCGTCATCAGCCGGGTCACATCGGCGATCGTGCGCACGTCGAGGCCGCGGTGCCGCCAGGCCAGCCGCAGCGTGGCGGCCAGGTCCTTCGGCTTGCGCGAGCCGATCGCGGGCGGCACGGTCAGCAGCAGCGGGCCGAGCACGTCGGCGAGCCCGGCGAGCCACGCCTCCCACTTCGGGTAGGCGTCCGCGTCCTTCTTCGACCAGCGGGCGATCTCGTCGTGGCTGCGCTGCGAGTCCTCCTCGTACAGGGTCAGCGAGCCGCCCTCGGGGAACGCCTGGTAGTACGGGCCCATCGGGAAGACCTTGTAGCCGTGCTTCTCCAGCTCCAGGTCGCGCATGATCGTCGGGGGCAGCAGTGACATCACGTAGGACAGCCGGGTCACCTTGAATTCCGGCGCGTCCGGCCAGGGCGATTCGGTGGTCGCCGCGCCGCCGGCCTGTCCGCGCGCCTCGAGGACAAGCGTCCTCGCGCCGTGCCTGGCCAGATAGGCGGCCGCGACCAGCCCGTTGTGCCCGCCGCCGACGATGATCGCGTCGTAGCTCTCCGATGCCATGGGGTGTGCCGCCTTCCCGGACGTTGTTTCGCGCCCGACACAAACATTGACTGAACATTCAGTCTATGTTCCTGCTACGATACCGACAAGGTCTTGGGCGACGGCGCCGGAGACAGGCTCCCGGGACGAGGAGACGATGGCTGGGCGGGCTGCAGGACGAGGATCAGGGTCGCGCGAAGTGACCGAGGAGCGGCGCGAGCAGATACTGCAGGCCGCTCTCGAGGTCATCGTGGAGCGCGGCTACGCCGAGACCAGGATCGCCGATGTCGCCGAGCGCGCCGGCACCAGCCCCGCATTGGTCATCTACTACTTCAAGACCCGCGACCAGCTGCTCACCGAGGCGATCCGCTACTCCGAGGACCACTGGTACGAGACCGGCACCAAGCGCCTGGAGTCGATAACGACCGCCGCCGGGCAACTCGCCGAGCTGATCGGCATGACCTGCCTGCCGGACACCGACCCGGCGCCGCGCAGCGAGTGGCTGCTCTGGCTCGACCTGTGGGCGCTGTCGCCGCGCAACGCCGGCGTCGCCGCCGTCCGCCGCAAGTTCGACGAGCGGTGGCGGCAGACCATCAAGGCGATCGTGCTGGCCGGCCAGGAGGCCGGCGAGTTCACGCCGATCGACGCCGACGACTTCGCGATCACGCTGTCCGCGCTGCTCGACGGCATGGCCGTGCAGATCGCGCTGGAAGATCCCGATGTCCCGCCCTCGCGTGCGTATGATCTCGCCATGCGCTACGCGGCCGGACAGCTGGGTTTCGAGTGGAAGCCCGCTTCCGCCTCGCGCAGGCGGTCGCAGAGACGGAGATGACACCATGGCCGGAGGCAGTATCGAGCTCGCGGGACTGTCCAAGCATTTCGGGGACAGCGCCGCGGTCGACAACATCGACCTGTCGGTAGCGAGCGGCGAGTTCTTCTCGCTGCTGGGGCCCTCCGGCTGCGGTAAGACGACCACGCTCCGGCTGATAGCCGGGTTCGAGCAGCCGACCTCCGGCCGGATCCTGCTCGACGGCGCCGACGTGTCCACGGTGGCGCCGCACCGGCGCGACGTCAACACGGTGTTCCAGAGCTACGCGCTGTTCCCGTTCCTGTCGGTGTTCGACAACGTGGCCTTCGGCCTGCGGTACGCGAAGACGACCAAGGCCGAGCTGCGCACCCGGGTCAGTTCGGCGCTTGAGCTGGTCTCGATGACGTCGTTCGCCTCCCGTCGGCCCGGCCAGCTGTCCGGCGGCCAGCAGCAGCGCATCGCGCTGGCCAGGGCGCTCGTGCTCAACCCGAAGGTGCTGCTTCTTGACGAGCCGCTCGGGGCGCTGGACGCGAAGTTGCGCCGCTCGCTGAAAGTCGAGCTGAAGGCGCTGCAGGAGCGGGTCGGCATCACGTTCCTCTACGTCACGCACGACCAGGAGGAGGCGCTGACCATGTCCGACCGGCTGGCCGTGATGAACGCCGGCCAGATCGCGCAGATCGGCACGCCGCGCGACGTCTACGAGGAGCCCGCCGACGCGTACGTCGCCGACTTCCTCGGCGCCGCCAACCTGATGGAGGTTTCGGTGTCCTCGGCCGGCTCTCCCGCCACGGTCAAGATCGGCGACTCGGTGCTGACCAGCACGCACGTGTGCCCGGCCGCGGCCGGCGAGACCGCGCACGCGGTGATCCGGCCGGAGCGGGTGAAGGTCGAGTCGCACGGCTCAGCCGGCCCCAACCGGGTGCCCGCGCTCGTTGACCGCCTCGTCTTCCTCGGCCCCGCCACCCAGGTCATGCTGCGCCTGGCCACCGGCGCGTCGCTGCAGGCGCTGCAGCAGAACGACGGCGAGCCGCTCGACCTGGCACAGGGCACCCCCGTGCACGCCTACCTCCCCGCCGACGCGCTGCGCGTGCTGGCCGGCGCCTCCGTCCCGGTCGCCGCGAGCGCCGCCGTTGAGGCGCCGCTGGCCAGCTGAGCGGCCCACTCCCTGTTACGAAAGCCCCGCCAGCCCGGCTGGCGGGGCTTTACGTTCGCTGCGGAGGAACCCGCCTACGTTCCGGATAAAAGGAGTGGCGAGCGGGCGCGGCGGGCTGCGGCCTCAGCCCTCGCCACGACTTAGGGACAGAACGTTACGCTTTTCTTGCTGTTATCACTCTTTTGACGTAATCTACTGTCCCTAAGTCGCCATCGTCTCACGATGCGGGACGACGAGGGCGCGGCGGCCGGCCTGAGGCTGCTGATTTCATGATCACGAAAGAAAATCGCGCGCATAGGAAGATTTTCCTTCGTGATCATGCTGGGCGCCGCGGGTGAGTGCCTCGCCGGCCCGCCGCCGTAGACTCTGGCGGGTCGCGAGCTTAGTTCTCGCCGGAGATGGCGGTGAGGGCGGCGAGGCCGCCGCCTCGCTCGCCGCGGGTGAGCACGCGGTAGCCGATGTAGCCGATGACGACGATGATCAGCGACATCGCGAGCATGATCGTGCCGAGCGCGTTGAGCGCGGGGCCGCCGTTGCCGCCGTGCTGCGTCGAGTAGATGACCACCGACATCGGGGTGTTGCCGGCGCTGGAGGAGAGCAGGTCGACGATGACGAAGTCGTCGATCACGCCGGAGAACACCAGCACCGCGCTGGCGAAGATGGCCGGGGCGAGCAGCGGCAGCAGCACCCGGCGGATCACCTGGAACTGGTTGGCGCCGAGGTCCGCCGCGGCCTCCTCGTAATGGCTGCCAAGAGTGACGAGCCTGGCCTGGACGACGATGGCGGGCCAGCTGACGTTCCAGGTGACCAGGCCGAGGACCTCCGCGGTGGTGCCCAGGTGCACGGTGGAGAAGAGCGTGGTGAACACGAAGAACATCGAGACGCCGAAGATCAGCTCGGGGATGACGTAGGACAAGATCATCAAGAAGTTGGCCGTCGCCGGGACCGGGCCGCGCCAGCGGTTGATGCCGATCGCGAACGCGACGCCGAGCGGGACCGCGATCAGCGTGGTGAGCACCGACAGCCGCACGGTCTGGATCACCGCGGCGTGCAGCTGCGGGTTGTGCAGCACCGAGTTGACCGGATCGCCGAAGTACCAGCGCCAGGAGAAGCCCTGCCAGGTGGACTGCGAACGGCCGTTGTTGAACGAGAACAGCACGGCGATCGCGATCGGCACCAGCGACCAGATCAGGTACAGCCAGGTGAAGCCCTCGAGGAACCACGGGTGGCGCCACGGGTTCCTGGGATTCCAGCGACTCTGGGTCCGGGCCTCGGGCTGGCTTTGCTGGGGCGGCGGG
>NZ_JBARCR010000728.1:0-9017 GCF_049794275.1 Trebonia sp. | reverse complement strand
CTTCGCCGCCACTGGTCAGCGCCCGCGAACCCGCCTGCTCTGGCTCGCCCACGCCGCGGTCGCCCGCGGCAGCCTGAAGCTGGACAAGGGCGCGGTCGACGCGGTCGTGAACCGCCACGCGTCGCTGCTCCCAGCCGGGATCATCGGCGTGGCGGGTGCCTTCGACGCGGGCGACCCGGTGGACCTGGCCGACGAGAACGACGCCGTGGTAGCCCGCGGCCTGGTCAACTACGACGCGAAGGAGATTCCCGGCCTCATGGGCCGCTCCACCCGCTGGCTCGCCAGCAAGCTGGGTCAGGAGTACGAGCGCGAAGTCGTGCACCGCGACGACCTGGTGATTCTCTAACCGAAGCGCCCCATGCCGAGGGCACCCGGCCGGCCAACTCATTCGTAAGAGCGGCGGTCAGTACACGCAGGGAATGCCGAACGGCGCGTTGTCCTTGACCGTCACCGGCACGCTCTGGCTGTTATCCGGCGTGGACGCCGGGCTGGTCGACGCGGAGCTGGACGTGGAATGGGACGAAGCGGCCGAGGTGATGCCCGGGGGTACCGACGTGGCATCAGCGCCGAGCAGGATCTTCACTTGACCCGCGGCGACCGACGGGCTCGCCGCCGCGGTCACGCCGCTGAAGTATCCGGCGATCTTCGCCGCACTCGCCTCCGCCCCCGTGCCGTACAGCACCTGGGTGGACTGCTGAGCGGGGATGTTTGCGACCTGGCCGGCCTTGAAGCCTGCCGACGTCAGCGCCTGGGACAGCTGGCCGGCGAGCCCGGGCGTGTTGCCGCCGTTGTAGACGTCCACGGTGGTCTTGGCCGGCGACAGCGACGTCGACGCCGGCGTCGACGCGGGCTTCGGGGCGGGCGGCGGCGGATAGAACGCGTTATTCACGGCCTGCTTGATCGCCGCCGGATTCACGATGTTCACGTCCTGGCCGTCTATGTGACCGTCGGTGGTGACATACGGCGCCGTCTGGAAGGTCAGGTTCTTTCCTGTCAGGCTCTTCATCTCGCTGGCGAAGTTGAGTATCTGCCAGCCGGAGTCGGTGATCACGAACTTCTTCGCCACGTCGAGCAGGCTGGTGAGCTGGCCGAGGTCGCTGAGCACCCCTTCGTGCCCGAGCTTCCAGATCACGTAGTCGATGATCGCCTGCTGCCGGTGGGTGCGGTCGATGTCGCCGTTGGGGAGGTTGTCCCGCTCCCGCACGAAGGCCAGCACCTGCGGCGGTGACAGGAACAGGTAACCCGCGTGCGGCTGGTTGAAGCCGGAGTTGGCGTCGTGCAGGTTCTGGCCGCCGTTGTACGACCTCACGCACACCTCGGCGCCGCCGAAGGCTTGCGCCAGCTCATAGAATCCGGCCAGGTTGACCTCGGCGAAGTGGTCGATGTGCACCCCGGTCAGCTGTGAGACCGTGGCGATCGTGGCCGCCTGGCCGGCCTCGTTGGCCACCAGGTAGCGCTGGTTGTGGCTCATGCTGGAGTTGACGGTCTGGCTCAGGCTCTGTGCCCAGGCGTCGCCGTAGGCCTGGTCGATCTTTCCTTGCGTCTGACCGTCGTAGGCCTGGGGGTAGGTAACCCAGTCGTCGCGCGGGATCGAGAACCCGATCGCCTTCTGCCCGCCCGCGAAGATGTGGATGAGAATCAGGGTGTTCGTGTCCTGGCCGCCCACGCCGTTCTCGACGCCCTGCACGCTGCCCGCGTGCATGGCGGCGAGGAGGTCGCGGGACAGGATGTTCCCGTCGTAATCGGTGCGGCTTTCCAGGCCCATCAGCAGGATGTTCATCGCGCCGGTCTGCGGGCCCCCGGTGATGGCGTCCGAGCCGCCGATCTCACCGACCTGGCTCTTCACGTAGTAGGCGAAGCCGCTCCCGACCAGCACCAGCGCGGCGAGCATGCAGCCCACCGCATAGCCGGCCTTGCCGACAATGGCCATCCCGCTGCGCGGACCGAGCACCCCGATTCCCTCCGGCCGGTTGAACCCCGCTCGCCAGAAGCGTACTTGCTCTACCTGAGTAACAGCTCAACGACACAGCAGGGGACGGTTACGTGACTGGCCAGGGTGCTTGGATGAGGGTATGACCGATCAGGAGGCGCCCCGGGTGGCCAGCGCCAGCCGCGAGATCGCGGCCGACGCGGGAACGATCTTCGAGCTGATAGCGGATCCGGCTCAGCAGCCGCGCTGGGACGGCAATGACAACCTGGCGGCCGCGGCGGCGGGGCAGCGTGTCCGGCGCGCGGGTGACGTGTTCACGATGCGGATCACCACGGGGAGCATCCGGGAGAACCACGTGGTCGAGTTCGACGAGGGCCGACTGATCGCCTGGATGCCCGCGGAAGTGGGCCGGAAGCGGCCCGGACACCTGTGGCGCTGGGAACTCGAGCCGCTCGGCGCGTCCCGCACGCGAGTCACCCACACGTACGACTGGACCCGGCTGACGGACAAGAACCGCTTCCCGGCGGCCCAGTCGACCACCGCCGACCGGCTCAACGCCTCGCTAGACCGCCTCGCGGCCCTAGCCGAAGGCTCTTGACCGCGAGCCCAGCGCTATCCGCACGGGGGCTCCCAGTGACCAGGCTGCCGGTTACCGCTGGGCTCAGATGGACGCTGGCTCGGGCGCCGGGGCCTGCTCCACCTGCGGCGCGACAGCCGAACCGTCCTGGCTGGCCAGGTACTCCGCCATCGTGCGCTCCCGGCCGTAGTGCCGTTTCATCCACAGGTAGGCGACGAAGGCGGCGGGCCCGAACAGGGACTGCGCGGGTATGAGCGTGTCAAGGTTGGCGTTTTGCAAGTTGAACAGGAACGGGATGAACGCCGTCGCGAAGCCGCCCATGACCACGATGACGCCGGCCGCTATCGCGGCCGCCCGCGCGCCGTATGCCTTGTACGCGGCCACGAAGAACAGGGAGTAGACAAGCAGGTCGCCGAGACCGACGGCGTAGTCGACTTCGCCGAATCGCATGCCCAGCACCGGAGTGAGCGGGTGCGTAATGTAGCGCGCGAGGAGCCTGCCGGTCAGCGGATAGTACGCGGCGAAGAGGACGTCGTAGAAGGCGAGTCCAAGCGACAGCCACGCCACGTGCCGCAGCTTCATCCCGCCCTGCAAGTACAGGTTGCACACGGCGATCACGCCGAGCCCCACCATGATGCTCTGCTCGGTGTACCACACCTGCCATCCGGGGATGGTGCCCATGACGTGATGGCTCGACCAGATGTTGAGGCCGAACAGCAAGCCGATCCCCAGCCAGATCCCCACCGAGCCGAGCAGGGGCCGGTAGCCGATGTAAAGGGCAGAGGCGAACGTAACAGCGAGCAGGCAGGTGACCAGCGGAACCGGCAGCCAGCCGTAGACGAACGGCAGGACGCCGATGAAGATCAGCAGGATCACTACGTCGCGAGTGTTGAACGTCCCCACCGCCGGCCGCTCCATCCGCACCCGTCGGAAGTAAGCTAGCGCGCCCGCGCAGATCACGATCACGCCGGTCGTGATCACGCAGAACAAAGTGAGGGACACTTCCCACATCGGTATCGGGAAAATTGGCACTGGCATGTCATGCTCCGACGAGTGCGCGCTGGCTAGCGAACGTGGTTTCGTGCAGGTCGCTGCGCGTGCGGCGAAGCGAGGCTGCCTGGTCGTTGCCGACGATGTCCAGGTCAATGTCCAGCCCGGCCGCCGCGAAGTGGCGCCTGCCCTCGGCCTCACCGTAACCGGCGATCGCGCTGGCCGGCAGGGTGAGCCGGATCCGGCCGTCGCGGACGGCGGCGCGGTACCGCGCGGGCCACGGCTCGGCGGGCAGTGATTCGATCGCCTCGATGAGCTGCCGGGGCGTGACGACCTCGCCGCCGGGCGTGCGCAGCAGATGATCGGCCTTGCCCAGGATCTGGCTGGTCGCGGGGATGCCGGCCAGCTCGCAGCGCAAGGACGTATCGGGCAGGCACCGGGCGACGTCGCGGGTGTCGTAGCGGAACACCGGCGTGCAGTCCCGGTACGGGAAATACGGGGTGATCACGAGCGTGCCGAGCGCACCGGGGGCGGCACGCTCACCCGTGTCCAGGTCGACCAGCTCGGTGAGGCCCAGGTTGAGGTCGTGGTGCTGGTGTGCCTGGCTGCAGGTACGTCCGGTGATAGGGAGAATCTCGGTCATGCTGTAGGGGTCCTCGACAAGCGGGACGCCGAACGTCCGGGCGGCTGCCCGGGCCAGGCTCGCGGACAGCACCTCACCACCCACCACGAGGCGACGCAGCCGGAAGTCGCCGGTGCCCATGCCAGCGCGCCGGGCCGCGGTCACAAGCTCGGCGAGGTAGCTAGGGACGGTAAACAGGATCGTCGCGCCCCCCTCGGCCAGGCCTTCCAGTGATGCCTCCGGCGGCACGATGCCGAGCGGACGCCAGCCGGCTCCGACCAGGCGACAGCTGGCCGCAGCCAAGTGCGTGGCTGCGGTTGCGCGAGAGCTGATGTTCACCTGCATGATGTCGCCAGGAAGCAGCTCGCCTCGCAGCACCGAGGCCAGCGCGCCGAGCGCGGGCCACAACTCCATCTCATAGCGCGACAGCCACACCTCCGCGGGGAGTCCGGTGGTGCCGGTGGTGCGGGTGGCCAGGTAGGCCGGTACGTCAGTGCAGCGGAAATCTTCTGGCCGTTCGATCAGGTCCTGCTTGAGGGTGACTGGGATTGTCCGCAGTCCCGTGACATCGAGCTTGGCGAGGTCGACCTGTGCGGAGGCAAAGCGGCGCGCGTAAAACGGTGACTGAGCGGCGAGCCTGCGCGCCGTACGGCGCAGGCTGTTGTTTGTGACTTCGAGCCGAGCTTCGGGGCTGGACATCGGCCCTTCAATAAGCTCGGCCGCGTCCGCACCCGGCTCGCCGAATTCGGCGAGGGTGGCGAGCACGTCGTCGACGAGCCGGGCGACGTTGCGCGGATCAAGCCGCCGCCCCTGGGCCATGCCCAGCGCCATCCGGAACTGCCGTACGCCTGTCTCGAACATAGCTCCGTTCCGTCCCAGTGCGATCGCGAGTGCGGCTACCTCGGTACATGCGGGTCTGGAGGTGCGGGCCGACGCCGCCCGGGATCGGATTGCGCCGGCTCGCACGCGACCTCATCGGCCTTCGCGGTTAGACGCTGGCGGCTGCCGCGCTGCTGAACATCACAGCGCTGAGCGATCCCAGGATGTACCGCAGGTGCTTGAGAGACGACATGGCTTCCTCCTCTCCGGATGTTCGGACCAATGGCGGTGGAAGAGGGTCAGTGGGTTGCGGATGGCCAGTAAGCGAAGCAGCCGGGTCAGGGGACGACCACGACCGTGAGGTTCATCATCGGGTGGACCGCGCAGGTCACGTAGTACTTGCCCGGTGTCAGCCATGGGCCGGTTTTGTACACGGAGTTCGTTACCATCAGATGGAAGCCGGTCAAGGGCTCGCCGCGCACCGGGCTGACGACCTGCCCGTTGTTACCTGGCCCGACCTCGTGGATATTGTGCGAGTTGTCGACGAAGGTGAGGTACTGGCCGCGGTGCAGCGTCACTACGTCCTTCGTGAAATCCATGTTGGTCATGCCGACAGTATTTGGCGGCGCCGGCTTAGGCGCGGTCACGATCACGGCGGGTACAAGAATGCCCCCCAGCACCCCGGGAATGACAAAAAGGATGCGAGGTATCCGAGGTAGGACAGCCATCGTTTCCCTCCCCACGCCATCGTGGATCGACAGACGACAACAATGCAATCATGAAGGTGGCTTTGATCGAATAACTGCGGTCCCAATCACATGATAGGAGAATTATTACGCGCGTTTTTTGCCCCGTCAAGACATAGTTTTAGCGGACACTTTCTGCGACATTCACCGACATTGCTGAGTCGCGAGTTACCGGTAGTAAGCTTGTTACCTGCGTGAATGCGCTCGGCTATTTGATCAGGGCCTGAACGCCCCAGCGCTCCCGCCGCCCGCCCGCCAGGGCAATCACCTATGCGTAGAGTATCTTCTGTGGCTATTGTGCTAGCTCTGTACGCATGTGCCTTGGGTTCTGTGTGCACGTGCTCGCCTGGCAGCTCGGCAAGATGATTGGCGGGGAAACTCTCAGCTGAGATGTACAGCAAGTCGAACCGAAAATCTGCCCGGTTTAACCAACAACCCGGCCACCATCCACGCGAAACTCCGTGACCAGCAACAAGCCCGCAAGGCACCGATACAGAACTGCCCGGATGACTATCACAGTCATCCGGGCAGAACCGGGGAGAAGGCTAGTTGTCGCTGTTGCCGGGGCCGTTGCCAGGCCCGCCGCCGGAGCCCGTGCCCGTGCCGCCCGTGCCGCCGCCGCCCCCGCGTTGCTGGTTGAGGCGGTCGAACAGCCCGCTCGCCGCCCGGGCGCCGGTCTCCGCGACGCCGCGGAAGATGCCGACGAGCGGGTCTTCCGAGCGGCTCCACGAGTCCTGGTAGGACTTGGCCGCGTTGCGCGCCTCCTCGCCCACCGACGCGCTCCTGTCGGTGTCGCGACGGGGGTAGTCGCCGCCGAGGATCCGCTCGTAGTCGCCGTGGGTGGCCCAGTAGTCAAGCTCGGCGAACCGGACGACGGCGAACGGGTGGGTGTTGCCCTGCAGCTGCAGCAGCTTGAGCACGCTGTCCCGCAGGTCGGGCACCGCGTCGTACTCGTGCGCCTGCTCGCGGAACGCGTCCGGGTTGAGCTCGGACAGCTGCGAGCCGCCGGCCAGCTTCATCAGGGCACGCCGCGCCGCGTCCACGTCCTGGCCGGCCAGCAGCCCGGCCCGGTCGCAGGACAGCTCCGACTTGCGGAACCACTCCTCGAGCCCCCAGATGATGGCCCGCAGGCCGATGTACCCGATCGGCATCCAGGCGATCCTGGCGGCGAGCTGGATGAGGATCAGCAGCATCGTGCGGTAGACCGCGTGCCCGGACAGGACGTGCCCGAGCTCGTGGCCGATCACCCAGCGCAGCTCCTCCTCGTCGTGCAGGTTGACCAGCCCCGTGGTGATCACGATGAACGGCCGGTCCCGGCCGATCGCCATCGCGTTCGGGATCGGGTTCTGCATGACGAAGACGTCGGGCACATCCGGGAGGTCGAGGATGTAGGCCCCGTCCCTGACAAGCGCGTAGATGTGCGGGAACTGGCGCTCGGAGACCTTGACCGCCCCGGCCAGGTACATCAGCCGCAGGGCGCGCTCGTTGATGAGGCCGAACAGCTTTGCCAGCAGCACGTCGAACCCGCTCAGCTTGCGCAGCGCGACAAGCGCCGACCGGTCGGCCGGGTGCTCGTAGGCGCGGGAGCTGATGCCGGTCAGCCTGACGCGTGCTCGATCAGGAACTGAAGTCATATCTCGATGGTAGCCCCCCGCTGAACGGCGCGCATCATCCTGGAGGCGTAACCGGCCCGAGGTAGCCGGAACAATTTCCGGTCCCCGCGCCCTATACCATCTCGATACCTTGAATTAAGGAGACGGTCATTGGCTAACGGGCACCGGCGGATCGGGGTGATGGGCGGCACCTTCGACCCCGTTCACCACGGCCACCTGGTGGCCGGCAGCGAGGTGGCGCACATCTTCGCCCTCGATGAGGTGGTCTTCGTACCCACGGGGCAGCCGTACCAGAAGGACGACCGCAAGGTCTCGCCGGCCGAGGACCGCTACCTGATGACGGTCATCGCGACCGCCTCCAACCCGAGGTTCAGCGTGAGCCGGGTCGACATCGACCGGCCAGGCCGGACCTACACCATCGACACGCTGCGCGACCTGCACGAGGCGAACGGACCGGATGCGGACCTGTACTTCATCACGGGCGCTGACGCGCTGGAGAACATCCTCACCTGGCACGACGTGGACACGCTGTTCTCGCTCGCGCACTTCGTCGGCTGCACGCGGCCCGGGCACCGGCTGACCGGCGCCGGGCTGCCTGACGGCAAGGTCTCCCTGGTGGAGATCCCGGCGCTGGCGATCTCCAGCAGCGAGTGCCGCGCCCGGGTGGCCGCGGATGAGCCGGTCTGGTACCTGGTGCCCGATGGCGTCGTGCAGTACATCGCCAAGCGCCACCTGTACGGCGGCCGCTCCGCTATCTGAGACCGCGCCGGTCTCGTCACCGGAACCAGTTGTGCGCTCGTGAGATGCTTAGAGGCGGGACGCACCCCGACCGAGGAGGCCGAGCCAGCCACGTGACTGCCACCCCAAGGGCCATCGAGCTCACCGAGATCGCCGCGGCCGCCGCGGCGGACAAGCTCGCTCAGGACATCGTCGCCTTCGACGTGAGTGAGCAGCTAGCGATAACCGACGTGTTCCTGCTCTGCTCCGGGGCCAACGACCGGCAGGTGCGCGCGATTATCGACGAGGTGGAACTCAGGCTCAAGCAGGCCGGCGCAACCCTCGCCCGCCGCGAGGGCGAGGCGGAGGGCCGCTGGGTGCTCCTGGACTACGTGGACATCGTTGTGCACGTGCAGAGCAGGGAAGAGCGCGTGTACTACTCGCTTGAGCGGATCTGGAAGGACTGCCCGGTTATCCCGCTGCCCGAGGCAGCTCTGGCGGGCAACACCGGCGCTGGCAAGCCGGGGGAGTCACGCTGAGCGAGCCCAGGCGGCTCGTGCTGTGGCGGCATGGGCAGACGATGTGGAACGTCGAGCACAGGTTCCAGGGCCAGACCGACATTCCGCTTGACGAGACGGGCGAGGCGCAGGCCGAGTACGCCGCCCGCCGGCTGGCGACGCTCCGGCCTGACGCGATCTTCTCCTCGGACCTGATCCGCGCGGCGAGCACGGCCGCGCCGCTCGCCCGGCTGGCCGGCGTGCCCGTCACGCTGGACAAGGAGCTGCGCGAGCGGTTCGGCGGCGACTGGGAGGGCCTGAATGACGAGGAGATCAGTGCGCGCTACCCGGCTGAAAGGGCGACCTGGAACCCGCCGAACGGCGAGCCGACCGCCGCGGTCGCGGACCGGGTGTGCCGCGCGCTCACCCGGATAGCCGCGACGCTCGCTGACGGACAGCTCGCGGTGGTCGTCAGCCACGGCGCGGCGCTCCGCCTCGGCATGGAG
>NZ_JBARCR010000727.1:0-3075 GCF_049794275.1 Trebonia sp. | reverse complement strand
CTGGCCGTTGCCTTCGAACGGGTCGACCGCGTCGGCGGTGCCGTGGAACGCGATCACTGGCACCGGCCTGACGGCCGGGCAGGGGCTGGGGAACCGCAGGCCCGCGACCGGGGCGACCGCGGCGAAGGTCTGCGACGCGTCACAGGCGAGCTGGCTGACCATCCGCCCGCCGCCTGACATGCCGGTCGCGTACACCCGGCTTGTGCTGACGCAGTATCGCGCTTCGAGGCTGCGGACCAGGCCGGTGAGGAACGTGACGTCGTTGGCCGCGTTCGCCGGCGGGTTCTGGCCGCCGAGCAGCGGCACGCCGGGGATGTTCCAGTCGTAGCCGCCAGCATCCGGGATGAGCGCCTGCGGGTAGGCCACGATGAACCCGTCGGCGTCGGAGGTGGCGTCCATGCCGCTGAACACCTCCTGCGCCTGGGCGTTGCTCTCGCTGCCGTGCAGGTTGAGCACCAGCGGCACCTTCGTCTTTCCGCTGTAGTTCACGGGCACGTGCACGATCACCGCGCGAGCGTGGCCACCGGACTGGAGGGTGTACGTCACCGAGCCGGGCGCGGCGGGGTGGCCGCAACCTGACCCGCCTGACGCGGCCGCCAGCGTGCCGGCCGGTCCAGCGGCTGGCGCCGCGGCGGAGTGGTTGCCGCCACCGCAAGCGGCTACCAGCCCGACCGCGGCCAGCACGGCCAGCGCCTGAATACAGCCGCACCACCGGCCGGACATTCGCTGGCCGCTCAGCCGCCGGGTGTGCTCGTCAAGGAGACCCATCGTCCCACGCTCCTGACTCGCGGCCCGCTGTGCGGTCCGCTTCTTGCTGTTATCAGCCCGTCTTAATTCCTCTGTCTTTGTGTCTTTGCGGGCCCGCCCGCTTCTTGCTGTTATCACGTCTTACTCTTCTGCGGCCTGAGTGCCGGTGCGGCTATCGACGCCGAACAGCCGGCGCAGAACGCGGGCGAACAGGTCGTCGGGTACCGCGTCCTTGTCCATGCGGCGGCGCCGCGCCAGGCCCTCGAACAGCGACATCGCCACCAGCGTCAGCTCAGCGGGCGAGATCCCGTCTGGCGTGCCGTACCGTTCCATCGCCGCCGCGATCACCGGCTCGGCCCCCCGGTCCTGCTCGCTCATCTTCGCCGCGACCAGGTCCATCACTTCGGGATGGCGGACGGCGTAGAGCCAGAACTCGGCCACCAGCGGCGACACGTCGCTCCCCTGGCCTGCGCGCCCTGCCAGGAAGGCCGACAGCGCGTCGAACGGGTCGCCGCCATGGGCGGCGGCCTCCGCGAAGACCCGCGTGACGGCCTCCGTCCGCCGCTCGATCTGCCGGGACCACCCGCTGCGGATCAGCTCGAGGAACAGCTCCTCCTTGCCGGCGAAGTTGTAGTACACCGCGCCGGTCGAGTAACCGGCCGCCTCGGCGATCTCCTCGAGCGACGCCCCGGCGAAGCCCTTCCGCGCGAAGACGCGCGCCGCCGCGGCGACTAGCTCCTGGCGAGTCCGCTCCTTCGCCTCGGCCTGCTTCAGCCTCCGTCGCGGCCTTGCGCCCTCGGGCGCCGCCTCCCCCTCGCTCACATTGGCTCCTCGCTCACATTGGCGATCCTATCAACATTGGCTACCAAATGTATATTGGCTGTATTATGGAATTTGCGTTAGTACGTGACGACGGGCATGCTGGGGGCCGTACCAGCCCGAGGACCCACTTCGCGCGAACGGGGAATACGCGTGGCTGAACCACCCGGGCTCATCGAAGCCCGCGAGCTGACAAAGCGATTTGGCGACAAAGTGGCGGTCGATCACCTGTCGTTTAACGTCGAGCCGGGCCGGGTGACTGGCTTTCTCGGCCCGAACGGCGCAGGCAAATCCACCACCAAGCGACTGATCACCGGCCTGGACCGGGCGGACGGCGGCACCGCGACCATCGGCGGGCTCTCCTACAGCCAGCTGAAGAAGCCGCTCACCGTGGTGGGTGCGCTGCTGGAGGCCCGCAGCATCCACCCGGGGCGCAGCGCACGCAACCACCTGCTGTACCTGGCCCAGACCCAGGACCTGCCGGCCAAGCGGGCGGACGAGGTGCTCGACCTGGTCGGCCTCCGGGAGGTGGCCAATAAGCGTGCGGGCGGGTTCTCGCTCGGCATGACGCAGCGGCTCGGTATCGCGGCGGCCATGCTCGGCGATCCGCCCGTGCTAATGCTCGACGAACCGGTCAACGGTCTGGACCCCGAGGGCATCCGCTGGGTGCGGACCTTCATGCGCCAGCTCGCTTCAGAGGGCCGCACGATCTTCGTGTCCAGCCACCTGATGAGCGAGATGGCGGTCACCGCCGACCATCTCATCGTGATCGGCCGCGGCGCGCTGATCGCGGACGCCTCGACCGAGGAGTTCATCGAGCGCAGTTCGGAACGGTCGGTGCTGGTCAAGTCGCCCGACGACGCCCGGCTACGCGAGTTGATCACGGCCGAGGGGGGCACCGTGCAGACCGCCGCCCGCTCTGTCGAGGACAAGAACGGCGAGGACGGCATGATCGTGACCGGCCTGCCCGCCCCGCGTATCGGCGAGCTCGCCGCGTCCGCCTCGCTGGTGCTGCACGAGCTCACTCCCAGGCTGCCCTCGCTCGAGGAGGCGTTCATGGAGCTGACCGCCGACAGCGTCGAATTCGGCAAAACAGACCCGGGCAAGACCGCCCCCGCCGCGGCCGAGTCCGGCACGGCCGGCGGCACGCCCACGGCAGGCACGTCATGAACGCCGGGCTGCTCGCCGCCGAATGGACAAAGATCCGCTCGGTCCGGTCGACCGTCTGGACGCTGCTCGTGTTCGTGATCGTCGCGATCGGCTTCAGCGCCCTGATCGCGACCGTTATCTCCAACACCTGGAACAGCCCGGGCAATCACCCCAACCACGTCACGCTGCTGACCGACCCCACCGCGGTACTGTTCGGCGCCGGATTCGGGCTCGGCCAGCTGGCCATGTGCGTGCTCGGCGTGATCGTGATCAGCAGCGAGTACTCCACCGGCGCGATCCGCTCGTCGCTGCTCGCGGTCCCGCGCCGGATCCCGATGCTGACCGCCAAGGCGCTCATCT
>NZ_JBARCR010000726.1:0-1562 GCF_049794275.1 Trebonia sp. | reverse complement strand
GGCTGGCCCGGCCTGGCGGTGGTGGCGATCGCCGCCGCCGCGGTCAGCATGGTCGTGCTGCGCGCCCTGCTTCCCCGGGCGGCGGCCCACTCGGTCCGGCGCGCCAGGGACAAGCAGGTAGCGCGCCCGATCTTCGGCTACGCGCAGCGCAGGTTCGTCGTCGCCTCGAGCCTGTCCGCCGCGGGGGCGTACGAGTCGGACCTGCGGCCGGTTCTCGAGCACCTGCTCGCCGCCCGGCTCGCCGAGAATCACGGCATCAACCTGTACACCGAGCCGGCCGCCGCCCGCCGTGCCTTCTGCCGCGCCCGCGGCGACGAAGCCCTGTGGAGCCTGGTCGACCCGCAGCAGGCCCTGTCGAGGGCGGAGCGCGACAGGCGGCGGCACGGCATCTCGCACCGCACGCTAGCCCGGCTGGTCAACCGATTGGAGCAACTGTGACACCGGAAGAGACCGCGCGGCAGGCGGCGGCCATCCTCGACGAGCTCGAGAAGGCCGTGGTCGGCCGCCGCCGGACCCTGGAACTGGTCCTGGTCGGCATCCTGGCCGGCGGCCACGTGCTGCTCGAGGACCTGCCGGGACTGGGCAAGACGCTGATCGCCCGGTCGTTCGCGCGGGTGCTCGGGCTCGACTTCGCGCGCATCCAGTTCACCCCCGACCTGCTGCCGTCCGACGTGATCGGCGCGCCGCTGTACGACCAGCGCAACGGCGAGATGGTGTTCCGTCCCGGCCCGGTGTTCACCCAGCTGCTGCTGGCCGACGAGATCAACAGGACGCCGCCGAAGACGCAGGCCGCGCTGCTCGAGGCGATGGGCGAGAGCCAGGTGAGCGTGGACGGCCAGACCAGGCGGCTGCCGGAGCCGTTCGTGGTGCTGGCGACCGACAACCCGATCGAGTACGAGGGCACCTACGAGCTGCCCGAGGCGCAGCTCGACCGGTTCCTGATGCGGCTGCGGCTCGGGTACCTGTCCGCCGCGGACGAGACGGACATGCTGCGCCGCCGGGTGGCGCGGGCCGCCGAGAACGTGCCGCTGGCCGCCGTCACGACCGCGGCCGGGCTGCTGGAGATGCGCGAGTCGCTGGAGCGGGTGGAGATCAGCGAGGACCTGCTCGACTACGTGGTCGCGATCGTCGCCGCCACCCGCCGCGACCCGCAGGTCCAGGTGGGCGCGTCGCCGCGCGGCGGCCTGGCGCTCATCCAGCTGGCCCGCGGTCAGGCGCTGCTGCACCAGCGCGACTACGTGGTTCCCGACGACATCAAGCAGGTGGCCGTGCCAGCGCTGGCGCACCGGATCACGCTGCGCCCCGAGCTGTGGGTGCGGCGGGTCTCCGCCGACGACGTCGTGGCCCGGCTGCTCGGCGCCGTGCCGACCCCCCGCACCGACCCTGCCGCCCCGGCCGCGGCGGTCACCCGCTAATGGCCGGTCCCGTGCAGCAGGTCGAGGTCCGCTGGCGGCCGTCGCGGCATGCCCGCCGCCTGCTCACGCTGGCGCTCGCCGGCCTGCTGCTCGCCACGCTGACCAGGCGTCCCGAGCTGGTGGGTGTCGCGGCGCCGGCGCTGCTGC
>NZ_JBARCR010000725.1:0-6779 GCF_049794275.1 Trebonia sp. | reverse complement strand
GATGTCCAGCATCATCTCCGCGCCGTAGCTTTCGAGGAACGCGTAGTCGCTGGTCGCCTGGAAGTAGTTCGATAGGTTGAAGAAGTTCGCGGCGTTGACGTGCCGCTGGTTGCGGCTGAGATCGGGCTCCCAGCGGCCCGACAGCGGGTTGAGGTGCACGCGCTGGGTCTCCTCGACGCCTTCGCTCCCGCTCTGCCACGGAAACATCGCACCCCGGAACCCGGCCTCCCTGGCGGCCGCCCGGGCCTCCCCGATCCGGCGGTAGCGATACATCAGCAGCCCTCGCGTGACCTCGGGCAGCCGGACGTTGAAGAACGGGAACGCGTAGATCTCGTCCCAGAACACGTGCCCGCGGTAGGCCTCGCCGTTCAGCCCGCGCGCGGGCATCCCGGCGTCGAGATCGGCGGTATGCGGCGAGCAGACCTGGAGAAGGTGCGCGATGTGCAGCCGGAGCAGCAACTGGACCTGCTCGTTCCCCGACGCGCCTACGTCGCACGTGCGCCATAGTTCCTCCCACGCCGCGCCATGGCGCTCGGACGCCCCGGCGAAGTCGCTGTGGCGCGCCGCGGATCTGGCGGCCCGTACCAGCGTGTCGCTGACCGCCGGGTCCCGTGACGTATAGAAGGCGACCATCTTCTCGACCCGCGTCGCCTCACCCTGGCGCACGTCGAAGGCCAGGACCTGCTGGATGTAGTCCTCCATCTGGTAAAGCGTCCGGGTCGCCGGCAGCTGTTCGCCGCCCTGAAACACGCGCGTGCGCGTCGCCTGGCTGATGTAGATATTGGACTGCCGGGTCTCGGCCTTCAGCGCGATGACCTCGGGCCCGAATGTCCGCGGGGAAACGGGGTTCAGGTGGCGGCCCTCGAGCTGCCGGTAGCGGGGCACGCCGCTGTTGGTCACCCGGGAGTCAAGCGCCGAGATGACCTCGACGTGCCCTGACCAGTTTTCCGGGACGAGGGTCCACTCGATCCCGGCGTGGTGCGCGTCAGCCATGCTGACGAACCGGCGGCTTGTCAGCGTCGTCTCCCGGCCGGCGTGATCACGAAAGCGGAGGCGCCGGAGGACGGTCGCGTGCCGGATGTCGTATTCGTGGCGGTAACCGAGCAACTCGACATCGTCGAACCTGATCGCATCCTCGCCTTCGACCCGCACCTGGAGGACCAGCCAGTTCGGCAGGTTGACCAGGTCCTCGTTGAGGACAGGCAGGCCGCCCATCATCGTCGTCTCGCGGTTGTAGCCGCCGTGCGCGTACGTGCCTGGATAGTGCACGCCGTCGGCGTCCTCCCACTCCGCGGCGCCGCGCGTGCACAGGTAGCCGTTTCCTGTTGAGGTCAGCGCCTCACGCAATCCCTCGGTCCTGGGATCGAAGCCGTCATAGGTGAGCAAGAATCCGTCCACTGCACCCTCCGGGTCCTACGTGCGGGGACCGTACGCTTCGCGGATCTGCCGCTCCGTTTCCTCTCGCGGCAGGTAAACGTTCAGTTCCGTGCCGGTACAACGCTGAGCGCCCATCGCATTCCCGTACTGGCAAGCTACGACGTAATCCCGATAGGCGAGGTAGCCGTAGGCCAGTCCGCCGGCGAACGAATCGCCGGCACCGGTCGTGTCGACGACGTGCTTCACCTCGATCCGGTCGACGAACTCCTCGGCAACGCGGCCCGAACGATCCCGGTAGAACGCTACGCAGCCACGTTCGTCGAGGGTCACGCATACCGCGGCGACACCGCGGTCCAGGCAATACTGTGCGAGATCGCGCAGTTCTTCATCGCTCGGCTTCGGCGGATCGGCCGCCACCTGCACCGACTTGCCGAGCCACGCCGACCCCGCTTCCTCGTGGTTCATCTTCAGGATGTCGATGTACGGAAGCCATACGTCCAGGTCAGCCCACGCCCTTGGATAGCGCTCGCCACCCCGGGCCAGCGTCATCGTCGGGCCGTGGGCATCTAGCACCACGGTCGCATCGCTGTGCTCTTTGATGTGACGCAGCGTCGGCTGCCCTACCTGGTAGTCCGTGATCGGGACACAGACGATGATGTCCGCATCGAGCACCTTGCCGACATCGTCCGGCAGGATCGGGGCCATGAAGCTCGCCTGCCGCTCGACGCGACGATTCTGGTCGACGTAATGCAGCTCGACGACGTCTCCCTGGTCGGCAGCCGACGTTATACCGGAGGTGTCGATGTTCGGGAACGATCCCAGGATCTGCTTGAGAGGAGCCTCGTCCCGCTGGCGGACGTGTGATACCGGGACGATCGTGTCGCCGGCATCCAGCAGAGACGAGAGGGCAGCCGCCGTGTAGATGACGCATCCGTACTTCTCGAATCGCTCACCGGCAGGGGTCACGACCACGTCGCGAGGGATCGGCCCTAGCACCCCGACCTTCCGGCCCGTCGCGCTTCTCACCTAGCTCAGTGTAGTGACCCAAAGGCCAGGGGTAACGGCGGGGAGGGATTACGCCACGTACGGTTCTGCGCCGGTCTCGCTGATCATCGGGCGGCCGGCGACGGCCCAGCCGGTCATGCCGTCGGACACGTTGACCGTCTGCCACCCGGCACCGGCCAGCGCCTGCGCCGCATAGGCCGAGCGCGCACCGGAACGGCAGATCACGAACACCTCGCGGTCGCGCGGGATTTCCTCCGTGCGCACGGACAGCTCGCTGAGCCGGACGTGGATGGCGTCCGGCGCGTGCCCGGCCGCCCACTCGTCGTCTTCCCTGACGTCGAGCAGGTAGATTCCGGCCGGCAGGTTCGCCGACATCACCGCGGGCTGGTCATCGTCGGACTCGAACACGATCGTTCTCCTCTGCGGCTGAGGGGGCGAGTATTGCTGCGCTAACACTAGAGGATCTAGCGGGAGCAACGTCCGCGCGTCGCGCATTTGGCTGCACCGTGACCGATGGGTCCGTTAAGTAGCCCGAACGTACGGTTGCGACTCCGCTCCCGCCGCTTCCCTGATCCCGTAGCGGGCGTACAAGCGGCGCAGCGGCCGCGGCGCCCACCAGTTCGCGCGGCCGAGCAGCCGCATGGTGGCGGGGACGAGCAGCACCCGGACCACGGCGGCGTCGACGATGAGCGCGACGATCATGCCGACGCCGAGCAGCTTCAGGAACGTGATGCTAGAGGCGGAGAACAGCCCGACGACGATGATCAGCAGCAGCGCGAGGCTCGTGATCAGGCCGCCGGTGCGCTGCAGGCCGCTGGCCACCGCGACCGGATTGTCGCCGGTCTCGTCGTACCGCTCCCTGATGCGCGAAAGCAGGAACACCTCGTAGTCCATCGACAGGCCGAACACGATCGCGAGCAGCAGTATCGGCATCGTCGGGTCGATGCTGCCCGGCGTGAACTGGAGCAGCCCGGACAGGTGCCCCCATTGGAAGACCCACACGATCACGCCGAACGTCGCTGACAGCGACAAGATGTTCATCACGATCGCCTTCAGCGGCAGCACCACCGAGCCGAAGGCGAGGAAGAGCAGCACGAACGTCGCCACCGCGGTGAGCAGCGCCATCCAGGGCAGGGTGGACCCGAGGCTGCCCAGCTCGTCGACGAGCCCCGCGGTCGCCCCGCCGACGAGGACGGTGGCGTGCGGCGGGGGCGCGAGGGCCCGGATCCCGGTGACGATCTGCCGGGCCTGCGGCGAGAAGTACTGCGGGCGGAAGCCGACGTCGAGCCGTACCGTGCCATCCCGCTCGCCGGTGACCTGGGTGCCGGTGACGCCAGGGATCGCGTCGATCTTGCTGACGTAGCCGGTTAGCGCGTCGCCGCTGGTGACGTTGCTGACGACGGCCTCGGCCGGCGTCGTCGAGTTGGCCGGGAACTCGCTGGCCAGCGTGTCCGACACCTGCCGGACGGTGGAGCTCGCCGGCAGCACCGTCGAGTCGGTGCCGCCCCAGGAGATCTTCAGGAACGGCGCGCCGAGCGCGAGCAGCACGACCACGATCACGCTGGCGAAGACGACCGGGCGGCGCATCACGCTGTGCGCGAGGCGGTACCAGGCCCCGCCGTCTTCCTTCGGCACGGCCCCGACGCTCTTGCGGACGCGCAGCGCGTTGACCCGGTGGCCGAGCACCGCGAGCAGCGCTGGCAGCACGGTGACCGCGGCGATGACGACCACCGCGACGGTCGCCACGCCGCCGTAGCCCATCGAGCGGAGGAAGACCTCGGGGAACAGCATGAGGCTGGTCAGCGCCAGCGCGACCGTGACGCCGGAGACGAGGATGGTGCGGCCCGCGGTGGCGACGGTGCGGGCCACGGCGGCCTCGACCGTCGGCTGACGGCGCAGTTCCTCCCGGAATCGCGTCACCATGAACAGGCCGTAGTCGATGCCCAGGCCAAGGCCCATGATCGTGGTGATGTTCACCGAGTAGATGGCGACCGTGGTGGTGAGGGTGAGCAGCCGCAGCACGGTGAAGGAGCCGAGGATCGCCAAGCCCCCGATCGCGACAGGAAGGGCGGCGGCCACGACGCTGCCGAAGATCAGCACAAGCAGGATCAGCAAGACGGGCAGCGAGATGCCCTCGGCGCGGGCGATGCTGCCGGTGACCGCGCTGTCGATGGCGACCTCGGTGGGCACGGTGCCGCCCACCTTGGCGGTGATCCCGTCCCCCGGCCCGCTAGCCAGGTCATTCTTGATGGCTTTGTAGGTGTCCTGCCGGGCGGCATCGTCCGCGCCCGCGAGCTGCAGCACGGCGTAAGTAGAGTGGCGGTCGGTCGAGGCGAGGCTGGCCTGCCCGCTCGACCAGTACGTGGTGGTGTGCAGCACGTCCGCAGCCGGCAGGGTGCCGAGCTCGGCCGTGACGGCCCGCCGGTAAGCGGGGTCGGCCACCGTCATCGCGGCGCTGTGGTACAGCACCACGACGTCCGCCTCGTCCCGCCCGAACACGCTGGTCGCGAGCGCGCTCTCCCTGTTGCTCTCGCTGCTCGGCGGCGTGAACGTGTTGCCTGACGTCAGCTTGCTGAAGACGCCCGTGCCCCAGACGCCGGCGGCCACCGCGAAGGCAGCCGCGAGGACGAGCGTCAAACGCCGGGCCCGGTACAGGCCGCGTCCCCATGCCTCGAACATCACGTCCCCTGAGTAAACGCTGTAAACTGCGTACAGGGATAACTGTGCTATACAGCGTTTACTCTCGTCAAGGGGGTTCGCGAAGGATCTTCCTTGCCATGGCCATGAGGCTGTACAACTGAGTCGGGAGGTCTATTCGTGACAGAGACACCCGGTCTGACCCGCCGGGACCGGATGCGCGCGGCGACGATGGAGGAGATCACCACCACCGCGCGCCGGCTGCTGGTCGAGCAGGGGCCCGATGCCGCGTCGCTGCGCGCGATCGCTCGCGAGATGGGGATGACGGCGCCCGGCCTGTACCGGTACTACAGCAGCCGCGAGGAGCTGCTACGGCACGTAGTCGCGTCCATGTTCCGCGAGCTGGCCGGGGACATTCGCGGGGCCATCGAGGCAGCCGACCCGAAGCCGGCGTCGGGGTTCGCCAGCGAATCCAGCCGCCGGGCGCACCTCGCGATGAAGCTGATCGCCGCCTGCCGTGAGTTCCGCCGCTGGGCGCTGAACCACAAGGACGAGTTCGCGTTGCTGTTTGGCGTGCCGGTGCCCGGACTGGACGACGGGCGGTTCGACATCGCCGAACAGTGCGCGCTGGAGTTCGCCGGGACCTTCTACGTGCTGTTCCTTGAGCTCTGGAACGCCACCCGCTTCCCGGTGCCCGCCGACGCGGACATCGATCCCGTATTGCGCCGGCAGCTCGGGCGGTTCGGCGAGAAGCTGGGCACCAATGCCCCTGACGGCGCGATCCTGGTCTTCCTCCGGTGCTGGACGCTGCTCTACGGCGCGCTATCGATGGAGGTCTTCGGTCATCTCGGGTTCGCGCTCGACGACCCGGCTCCGATGTTCGAGCTGACACTCGGCGACCTGGCTGGCCTGGTCGGGCTTGAGTACCCGCTTCATGCGGCCTGAGCCGCGGCCGGTGCGCAGATATCAACATCGATGTACAACTTTTATCTAACGCCGATGTCAGCGCGGTTCGCTTCTTACTAAGCTCGCGTGGTCTGCGCTCGGGGGGGCCAGCCGAACATAACCAGTAACCAGGGGACCATGATGAGCGGTTATCCGTCGTATCCCGCATACCCGGCAGGCACGGCCGGGGCGCCCGGGGCGCAACTCCAGCTGACCGGGCCGGACCCGGTGCAGGTCGCAGCCGCGGAGCCGACCGGGCAGCGCAGGGCGACGGTGGCGTTCCGGCTGATCTTGGTCGTCCCCCACATGTTCCTGCTCTTCTTCCTCGGGATCGCCGCGCTCGTGGTCGCGTTCCTCGGCTGGTGGGGCGCGTTGTTCACCGGCCGGCTGCCCGAGTTCGCGGTGAACTACCTGTCCGGGTTCATGCGGTGGGTCCTGCGGTACCAGGCGTACCTCTACTTGCTGACCGACGTGTACCCGCCGTTCACGCTCGACGATGTGCCCGAGTACCCGGTGCGCCTCGCGATACCCGAGCGCCAGCGGCTCACCAGGGCCGCGGTGTTCTTCCGGTTCATTCTGGCCATTCCCGGGATAATCGTCTCCGCCGTGGCCACTGAAGGCGCCAGCTCGCTCGTGCTTTTCGTCGCGTGGCTGATCGCCCTCGTCAACGGCCACCTGCCACGGCCGCTACACCAGGCGCTCACCGCGCTGCTCAGGTACCAGATCCGGTTCTACTGCTACTACTGGATGCTGACCCCGGCATATCCCTGGGGGCTCTTCGGCGACGCGCCGGGCATGCCGCCCGCGGCCGCCGG
>NZ_JBARCR010000724.1:0-2387 GCF_049794275.1 Trebonia sp. | reverse complement strand
CTGCCTGCCGGTGGCCTACGTCGGGGCCAAGCTCGGTCCCGCGGACCCGTTCAAGCTGCGGGTGGCGATGATCCCGGTCGTGGTGCTGATCGCCGGCGTGGTCGTCGCCGGCGTCGTCTCGCGGCGGCTGCCGGCCGACCTGGCCAGCGGCATCGGGGCCGGGCTGTTCGGCGGGTGGGTGGCGTTCACGCTGCGGGTGGCGCTGCACGGCACCCCCTACGGATTCGGCGGGCTGGTGAGTGACGCCGGCCGACTGGCGGCCATGGCTAACACCTACTCCCATGTGTGGTACAGCAGCGACGGGATCGTGCGGTCGGTGCCGTCGAACTACCCGCCGCTGTTCCCCTGGCTGGTGGGCCGCACCTCCGCGCTGATCAGCGTGCCTGCCTGGAAGCTGCTCGGCCCGGCCGAGGCAATCACCGTCTCCTTCGCGGTGATCGCCGGGTACATGCTCTGGCGGCGGCTGCTGCCCGGCCCGATTGCCCTGGCCCTAACGCTGCCGGTGCTGCTGTGCTTCTCGCTGGCGTCAAAGTCGTATGAGATCTTGGCGCTGGAGATATTCGTCCCGTGGGCGATAGCCACGTTCGGCGACCCGCCGCGGGGCCGGCTGCACTGGCTGCCAGCCGGCCTGATCGGCGGCCTGACCATTCTTTTGTACTGGGCGTTCATGATTTTCGGGGCGCTGGGCATCCTGGCGCTGACCGTGCTGACCTGGCGGGCCAGCCCGGACCGGGGGCGGTATGTCCGGCACCTTGTACTGACGGTGATCGTCGCCCTGGTCGTCGCTTCCTGGTACCTGGTCCCCTATCTGGGCTGGGGCTTCCTGCATGGGTCGAGCCAGGTTGAGTACCAGTACCAGGGCGGCGGGATCCAGGACAGCCCGCTGCTGTTCCTCACCCCGACTCCGCTCGGCGTCCTGCAGCTGATCGGCGTTATCGGGATGGTCTGGTACCGGGGCCGGGTGTGGTGGGGGAAACCGATGCTGCTGCTGACCGCCGGCATCTACGCTTACTGGCTGCTCGGCCTGGCCGCCTTTGTCCTGGTCGGCCGCCACCTGCTGGTGCAGGACACTCCCCGGCTGACAAGCCTGGTGTTGGCCTCGGCCGGGGTGCTCACCATCGCGCACACTGCCCCGCGCCTTGTGCGCCGGCTCACAGCAGGCACTGTGCCCGCCGGGCTGCCGACGCTCAGCCTGTGCCTGCTCATGATCTGGATCGCCGTCACCGCCTGGCAGGCGTGGATGCCGGGCGGTCCCGCCTCGGTGACCGGGCTCTATCAGCCCGCCGTGAGCGCTACGCCCAATGACGCGACCGCCGCTTTCATGACCCCGTTGCCCGACGGACGCTACTCGCCTGCCGCGCCCGCCAGCCTTCGCGGTGCATGGTTCCCCACCAAACCCATTAAGAAGGACGTGGACTCCGTGCTCGGCAAGGGCGCGAAACCGGTCACCCTGTCAAGCTCAGAGCACCTGTTCGCGTTCGTGAGGTGGCCGGGATATATCGCCGTCACCAGGAGCGCGGCTGGCATCGACACCAACTGGCCTGCCAGATACGCCGCCTTGCGCAAGCTTTCCCTCGTCACCGATCCGGACGCGTTCACCGACGCCTCCGAGCACACCGCGTTCGGCTCCGTCGACGTGTTCATTCTTCAGGCCACCGACGCGGCACACTGGTCCTGGAAGCCCTTTGACTCCGATGACCCCGACATCACCTTCACGCCCGCCCAGTTCAGCCCGCAAGCCTTCACCGTCTTCACCGATCTGCCGGGCAATTACGTGCTAGCCGTCCGGCAGCCACAGACAACTAGCTAACCGGAGCCGCACATGCCGAGCAACTGGCTTGACGGCCCCCCACGGATGGAATCATGCAGAAAGTTACCGGAGAATACGAAGCGCCCCCCAGGGACCCTGAATCCGCCGGCGACGGTACGGGTGGCACCGGCGGCACCGGCGGACGTCTCCTGAGTGTGAGCCCATCACTCGCGGCGCTCATCATCTGGATTGTCTGCCTGCCGGTGGCCTTCGGGCTGGCCTCGCTCGGTCCGGCCAACCCGTTCCTCCTGCGGGTCGCGATGGTTCCGGTCGTGGTCGCGATCGGCGGCGTGATCGTCGTCGGCATCGCCTCGCGGCGGCTGCCGGCCGACCTGGCCAGCGGCATCGGAGCCGGGCTGTTCGGCGGGTGGGTGGCGTTCACGCTGCGGGTGGCGCTGCACGGCACGCCCTTCGGTTTTGACGGTTTGGCTGGGGATGCGGGCCGGATGGCGGACATGGCCAACCGGTACGCCAGCACCTGGCGTAGCAGCGACGGGATCGTATCGACAGTGCCATCGCACTACCCGCCGCTGTTCCCCTGGCTGGTGGGCCGCACCTCCGCGCTGATCAACGTGCC
>NZ_JBARCR010000723.1:0-4371 GCF_049794275.1 Trebonia sp. | reverse complement strand
TCGTAGGCCTTGCGCCATACCTTGTAATCGGCGACGTGGTGCTGGATCACTGCTGTTACTGCCATGGGAAACCCTTCCGTCGGTCCCGGGGCCGGCTGGTCGTCCCAGCGATGCTCCCGGAACCTGTTCCTACGTTATACCGGTAGCCGAAAACAAGCAATAGATTTCTAGAAAGCTACATCTACTATTCTCGGCAGGGATCCGGGCTTTCCCTTGACCGCTCACGCGCGGGTCCTGCTATGCCGCTGTCAGGACCAGCCGCCAGGAACGTCCCACCGGGGGAACTGCCCGGCTTCTTCGCAGGGGGCAGGATCCACTACGGTTCTCGGTGCTGTGTCTTAACGGATGAGTGTTTCCTTCGGGCGCACGACACAGAACTCGTTACCTTCGGGGTCGGCGAGGACAGTCCAGGACTCGGCGCCAGTCTGTCCGATGTCTACCCGGCGCGCCCCGAGCGCAAGAAGACGGTCAATCTCCTGATCGCGATCGGCGGCGTTGCTGGTGAGGTCAACATGCACGCGATTCTTGACCGTCTTGGGATCGTCGACCGGCATGAAGCACATGCCGACGGGCGCGTTTTCGTCGGTTCCGATAACGATCTCATTCTCGCGCTCGCTCAGTACCTTCCAGCCAAGCGCCTGCGTCCAGAACCGGGCCAGGCCCGGCAGATCATGAGCATCAACGACGATGTGGTGCAGTCGTACTGGCATGTCGCCAGTATGCGTCGCGCACTGGACCCGCATTCCACCAACCTAGGGGTCCTCTGGCGTCACCGGACGCCCTCATCTAGCCGCAGACAGGGCGCCGGACGCTCGTCACGCCGCTGGCGACTACGTCCATAGCGTTTCCGCGGAAGCGGGTTGTGAAGCGTTTCACAAGCCGTTTCCGCGGAAACGCGTTCTCATGCCGCGTAGAGGATCCGCCTGTCCTGCCGATCTCCGCTACTCCGCGGCCCGCACAATGGGCACACGTTATGCCGTTAAAATGGGCCTATAGTGGAGATTATTTGCTAGACGGCCGCGATGACAGGAGGATTATCGGTGAACCAACATATCCCGCTGCCACGCGAGGTCGCCCCGGATCAGGTGCACGAGGTCCTCGGCCAGCACGTGCTCGCCGACGGCTTCAAGCTCGTCTACGACACCCGGGCCAGCCGCGGCTCCTGGCTGGTCGACGCGCGGTCCGGTGAGAAGTACCTGGACTTGTACACGTTCTTCGCATCCGCCCCGCTGGGATCTAACCCGCGCGGGCTGGCCGACGACCCAGACTTCATGGCCGCGCTAGCCGAGGTGGCGGCGAACAAGCCGGCCAACCCTGACATGTACACCACGCACTACGCGCAGTTCGTGGAGACGTTCGCCCGCGTGCTGGGGGACCCGGCCCTGCCGCACCTGTTCTTCGTCGAGGGCGGGGCGCTGGCCGTCGAGAATGCGCTCAAGACCGCGTTCGACTGGAAGAGCCGTCGTAACGAGGCGGCCGACCGCCCGGCCGGGCTCGGCGGCAAGGTGCTGCACCTCACCCGCGCGTTTCACGGTCGGTCCGGCTACACGCTGTCGCTGACCAACACCGAGCCGGGTAAGACCGACCGGTTCCCCAAGTTCGACTGGCCCAGGATCGACGTGCCCGCGGTCCGGTTTCCGCTGGCGGACCACCGGGACGAGGTCGAGCGGGCCGAGGCCCGGGCGCTGGCCCAGGCTGAGGCGGCGTTCGAGCGGTACCCGCACGACATCGCCTGCTTCATCGCCGAGCCGATCCAGGGCGAGGGCGGCGACAACCACATGCGGCCGGAGTTCCTCCGCGCCATGCAGGCAATGTGCCGCGAGAACGACGCGCTGTTCGTGCTCGACGAGGTGCAGACCGGGGTTGGGACGACCGGCACCGCGTGGGCCTACCAGCAGCTCGGCCTCGAGCCGGACATCGTGGCGTTCGCCAAGAAGGTGCAGCTCGGCGGCATCATGGCCGGCCGGCGCGTGGACGAGGTCGTCGACAACGTGTTCGCGGTCTCCGGCCGGATCAACTCGACCTGGGGCGGCGGGCTCGTCGACATGGTCCGTTCGCGCAGGCTCTTGGAAATCATCGATCGTGACGGGCTGATCGAGCACGCGGCGAAGGTCGGCGACTGGCTCCTCAGCGAGCTGGTGGCGCTCGGCGGGCGGCACGCCGGCCTGGCCTCGAACATTCGCGGCCGCGGGCTCATGTGCGCGTTCGACCTCCCGGACGCGGAGACCCGCGACGTGGCGCAGCGGCTGCTGCGGGAGGACCATGTTCTTGTGCTGCCGTGCGGGGAACGTTCGATCCGGGTCCGGCCGGCGCTGGACGTCACCGAGCCGGAGCTCGAGTTCGGGCTGGCCGCGCTGGACCGCACCCTGACCGCTCTGGCCCGTTGACGAACGAGGGATGTTACCGATGGATCAGCGCACCGTCTCCTCAGTGATCGCCGGCCGCCCCGTGGCCGATGCCCCGGGAGGGCGGATCCTGTCCACCAACCCGGCGCGACTCGACGAAGTGGTCGCCGATGTCGCGCTGGGCGACGCGGCGCTGCTGGTGACCGCGGCCCAGGCGGCGCGCGACGCGCAGCGGGCATGGGCGGACGTGCCCGCGCCGGTGCGCGGCCGGGCGATCGCGAACATCGGCCGTCTGGTAGAAGACAATAAGCAGGCCCTGGCCGATCTGGTCACCCGCGAGATCGGGAAGCCGTACCCCGAGGCGCTCGGCGAGGTCCAGGAGATCATCGACACCTGCGACTTCTTCCTCGGCGAGGGCCGGCGGCTGTACGGCCAGACCGTGCCCAGCGAAATGCCTGACAAACAGCTGTTCACGTTCCGCAATCCAGTCGGCACGGTGGCGGTGATCACCGCGGGGAACTTCCCGGTCGCGGTGCCCTCCTGGTACATCGTCCCCGCGCTGCTGTGCGGGAACACTGTCGTGTGGAAGCCGGCCGAGTACTCGGCGGCCGCCGCAAGTGCGCTCCACGAGCTGTTCTGCCGCGGCGGCGGGCTGCCGCCCGGCGTGTTCAACGTGGTCTACGCCGACGGCCCGACCACGTACGCCGGCCTGGAGCGGGCACTGGACGCGGGCCTGATCGACAAGGTCGGGTTCACCGGGTCCAGCGAGGTAGGCGCGCGGATCGGCGAGCTAACCGGCCGGCACCTGCAGTCGGCCTGCCTGGAGCTGGGCGGGAAGAATCCGATGGTCGTAACCGCCAACGCCGACATCGACCTCGCGGTCGAGGGGGCGTTGTTCGGCGGGTTCGGTACCGCCGGGCAGCGGTGTACCTCGCTCGGCACGGTGATCTGTCACGAGTCGGTGCACGACGAGTTCCTCACCCGATTCGCCGAGGCGACTGCGGCGGCCGCGGTAGGCGACCCGTTCGCTGAGGTGCTCTACGGGCCGATGCTCGACATGCGGTTCGCGATGCGCTTCGAACAGTTCCTGGGCTGGATCGGCCCGCATCACAAGGTCATGGGCTCGTCGGGAATCGGGCGGATTACCGCGGCTAACCCGCGGGCCGGCTTTGTCGGCGACCCGGAGGCGGGCATCTTCTGCCACCCGACGATCGTCGAGGGGGTGCGCCCTGGCGACGAGATCTTCGACCGGGAGACGTTCGGGCCGCTGGTCGGGGTCACGACCTACCGGACCCTGGATCAGGCGGTCGAGCTGGCCAACGCCCCCGGATACGGACTGTCGTCGTCGATCTACACCAGCGACGCCACCGAAGCGTTCAGGTTCCGGCGCGGCGTGTCGGCCGGGATGGTCAGCGTGAACAACTCGACCTCCGGCGCGGAGGCGCACCTGCCCTTCGGCGGGAACGGCAAGTCCGGCAACGGCTCTCGCCAGTCGGGCCAGTGGGTGCTCGACCAGTTCACCCGGTGGCAGGCGCTGAACTGGGACTACTCGGGTCGGCTGCAGAAGGCGCAGATGGATGTGGCCGAGCTCACGCCGGACCGCGACTTCCGGCTGTAAGGGGCGCCCGCCGATGAGCACGGCAGCCGAGCTCGACCGGCACTTCAGGGAGGCGGTGGGCGGCCTGCCTGGCGGCCCGGCACGTCCCGACCCGGCCGCGCCGGTGCGCGCGGGCAGCCAGCTGGATGGCGCCACCCTGCTGGCCATCTTCGACGCACAGGCGGAGAGCCGGCACCTCGATTTCGCGGCCCGGTGGATGCAGCAGCAGGGCGGCGGCTACTACACGATCAGCTCGGCCGGCCACGAGGGCAACGCCGCGCTGGCCGCGGCGCTGAGGCCAACCGACCCGGCCTTGTTGCACTACCGGTCCGGCGGGTTCTACTGCGCCCGCGCGCGCCAGGTGCCCGGCGTCGACCCAGTCCGTGACGTGCTGCTCGGAGTGGCGGCGTCCGCGGACGAGCCGATCGC
>NZ_JBARCR010000722.1:0-13135 GCF_049794275.1 Trebonia sp. | reverse complement strand
TCAGCAGCGCGGTGCTGAGCACCGCGCCGATGACCACCGCGGACAGCGACACCGCCACGGCGAGCGCGGCGAGGTACGCGATGCCCACGGCGCGCACCGGCACGCCGCGGGCCGCCGCCAGCTCCGGGCTCAGCGAGGTGAGCAGCAGGACCCGGGACAGCACCGCGACCACCGCGAGCGCTAGCACCCCGGACGCGATCAGCGCAGGGACCGTATCGGGGCTGATCACGAACATCGAGCCGAACAGGATCGTGAACGACGCCCCGGTCGTGGTGCTCGTCTGCGTGCCGAGGTACAGGAACAGGGCCGCCGCGCCGAGCGCGGCGCCGAGCACCACCCCGGTCGCGACGTCACGCCCGCGGCGGCGCTGCACGCCGATCAGCTCCATGATCGCCGCCCCCGCGACTCCCGCGATCAGGAACCCCCAGAACTGGTTGACGCCGATGAGGAACGCGCCGGCGCCGCCGGTAGTGGCCACGTCGGCGAGAGAGTGCCCGGCGAACGACTGGCCGCGGATAACGGTGAGCACCCCGACCACACCGGAGGTAACGGCGACGACAGTGCCGACGAGGAACGCCGTGCGCACCGCGCCGTTGCTCAGCAGCCCCGGCTCGACGATGTAGCTGAAGAAGTGGCCCACCGGCGCGTCTCTCAGGTCCTGTCCATGCCGACGACGACGCCGGTTTCCGCCGGGTGGTGCGCCTGGACCTCTTGCTGTTCGTCGCCCGCGATCACCAGCACCCGGCCGTTCACGTGCAGCACGTCCACGCGGCTGCCGTACAGGGCGCTGAGCACGTCGGACTGGATGATCTCGTCGGTGCGCCCGGCGGCCGCCCGGCCCGCGGCGACGTAGACGACGGTGTCGATCTCCCGCAGCAGCGGGTTCAGGTCATGCGCGGAGATCAGTACCGCGATCCCTTGTTCATGGGCGAGCCTGGCGAGGACGGAGACGATGCCCTGCTCGCTCCTCAGGTCAAGGTTGGCTAGCGGCTCGTCGAGCAGCAGCAGCTTCGGCCGTCCGATCAGCGCCTGCGCGATCAGCACGCGCTGCTGCTCGCCGCCGGACAGCTCGCCGATCCGCGCGTCGGCGTACCTCTCCGCGCCGACCGCCTCGAGCGCCTCGGTGATCCTTTGCCTGCGGCTCGCCGAGGGCAGCGGGAAGCCGAGCTTGTTCCCGTCGATGCCGAGCCCGACGACGTCCCTGGCGCGCAGCGGCATGTCCTGGTCGATCGCCAGCTTCTGCGGCACGTACCCGATGAGGCCTCCGCCGTGCCGCGTCTTGGGGCTGCCGTTCAGTAGCACGCGGCCCTCGGTCGGCGGGGTGAGGCCGAGGATGACGCGGAGCAGGGTGGTCTTGCCGGCGCCGTTCGGGCCGATCAGGCCGGTGAACTGGCCGGGCGCCACCGCGAACGAGACGCCGCTGAGGATCTGGCGGCCGCCGAGTCTGACGCCTATGTTCTCCAGGCGCAGCAGGTCGTTGTCTGTCACAGATGCTCCGTTGAAACCTTGGCGGTCACGGCCTTGTCCAGGGCGTTGACCTCGGCGGTCATCCAGGTCTGGTAGTCGTAGCCGGGAGTCGGCATGGTCTCGTACACGCCGACCACCGGCACGCCGTTCGCGTGCGCGAGGTCGATGAACGAGTCGGTCAGGGTGTCGGTGACCTGCTGGTTGTACAGGAACACCTTGACCTTGTGCTGGGTGAACAGGGCTTTTTCTGCGGCCACGTTCTGCGGCGAGGGGTCGGTGCCGTTCATGATGTCGGCCTGGAACGCCCAGGGCGTCATGTTGTCGGCGCCCGCGGCTTGCAGCATGTAGTCGGCTACCGGCTCGGTGGTCGCGACCGGGGTGCCGGGGTGCGCGGCCTTGAAGGCTGCGATGGCCTGGGTCCAGGCGCTCAGGCTCTGGGTGAACTTAGCGGCGTTGGCCTTGAAGTAACTTGCGTGGGCCGGCTGGATGGCGGCGAGGTCATTGGCGATGGCGGTCGCGACCTTCGGCATGGTCGTGGGGTTGTACCACAGGTGCGGGTTGGGCGTGCTGTCCGGCAGGCCGAGCAGTTGCTGCACGTCGACGATCTTGCGGCTGCTGGCCGGGACGGCCTTCTCGATGTCGCTGGCCCAGGTGTCGTAGCCGACGCCGTTCTGCACGATAAGGCTGGCGTTGCTGATTTCCCTGGCGACCGCCGGGCTTGCCTCGAACGTGTGCGGGTCGGTGTTCGGATTGCTCATGATGGCCGTGACCTGGACGTACTTGCCGCCGATCTGCTGGATCACGTTCGCGTACTCGTTCTCGGCGCCGATGGCCTGGATGCTGGCGCTGCTGCCTGTGTTGCCGGCCGCGGTGGCGGAGGAGCAGGCGGTCGCCAGCAGGGCTGTCGCCGCTGCTGCTGCAAGCCACAGCGCGGCGGTGCGGGCGACGGAGCGGGTTCGCATGCCGATGTACTCCCGGTTGACGTGGGCAGGTGCAAGTGAACATCGTTATGGTAATCGTTTTCATTAAGGCGGCGCAAGTCGTTCGGGGCGCTTGGGTACTGCTGGCCCCGGGACCGCCCGGCGCTGGCCGCCCGAGCCCTCCTGTCACCCGCGTCGCCGCGCAACGGAAATGAGGAAAAGCCCTAATACGCTTTGATGACCGTTAATGACCTGCGCTAATTGAATCAGTTGTTTTTCTATGCCCGCACACAGGATTCAGCGCAGGGACCGGGGGTATGCGACGAAATAGCAATTGGTTGCGGGCCGCGGCGGCTGGAGTGGTTTGCGGGTCGGGGAAGGTAATTTGTGGTCACTGAGTCAGCCTGTAACAGTGCGAACCTATCGCAGCGGTCGATCTACGATGAGCGATACTCGGCCGGTTTGTACGACGACCGTTCTGTCCCTGTTCTCACTGCCGAACGTGATGCTCTCAGTAATGCAATGCAGCGTGCTGTCGTCACATTCCCATTCGCTCATCGAATCAGTCTTTTCGATTTTGGCTACGGCACCGGGCGTGTCATCAATGACTGGATCGAAGGCCAGGCGCGTCAGTACCTGCGGTCAGCACACCAGGAGTTGCGTCTCGTCGCCTATGACGTATCGTCGGTTGGCCTTCGGATAGCGCAGGAGAGGTTGCGCGCGGTAGGGTACGAGCCCACGAGGCCGGTCAGATGGGAGACGGGATCCGCCCAGGGCTACATCGCCGGCGCTGTGCGGAAGCGGCAACCCGATGTCAGCGTTACGGTCGTCTTCGTTCATGGCTGCGAGAACGAGCCTCCAGACGTAATGCGCGAGTTGGCACTGGCCGCGAACGACGGAGACCACTACCTGCTCACCACTTGCCTTTACGGCAGCCTGGGGCATGTTCCCGGGGAGGACCTCAGACGGGATTACTTTCGCCAGCTCAGCGAGCTCACGTCGCCGCGGGGCGAGATCATCCTGTGCCTGTCTGCGACAGGGGATCTAGTGGAGATACAGCCTGAGTGGTCGGAGAAACTAGCGGCCGGGGATACCGGTGGATTTCCCATTGAGCGGCATGGCGATCTAGTTTATGACACGGAAATCGGCCAGCAGAACTTCTACCACGTATTCGGCACAGAGCTTAATGACTACATGAAATCGATAACCACCGCAGGTCAGCGCTGGTGGATCGAGGGAATACGGTACCCAGGCGATGAGTTCGAGTCCCTGGAAACTGAGCAAGCGAATTACCGCCTAGTACAGCAAGCAAACGAGCGCAAACGCGACCGCGTCTGGAGCGCCGACGATTACCGGGAATTCCATTCGATAGCAGCGTTCCGGAGCCCGGTAGGTCCCGCCAACGGCGGTTGACCATTCATCCGGAACATCCGCCGATCGTGGCTTCCTGGGCTAGAAAGTGGTCACCGTCACCAGGCACGCGGCCGCGAGCAAGAGGTAGGGAACCAGGTCCGACGTGACCTGTGCCAGCACACCGCTTCCCGCCGATGCGATGGCCTGGCCGGCGGCCCACGCAAGGTTACTCATGCCGAACGCCAGGCCCAAGTTGAGTCCCAGCTTTTCTGCGCCGTCACTCACCAACTTCATGGCTGGCGCGTACAGCGTGCCGAAAGCAGGCATTCCCACGATGAGAACGAGGACCAGCACACGTACCAAACCCACTGTGGGGGCTAGCAGGCATAGGACGGTTCCCGCCACGATTGACAGCCGGATTGGGCGGTCCGGACCCCAGCGATCCGCTGCCCGGCCGGCCAACCAGGAGAGCACCCCTTCAACCGCGGACGCCCCAAGGAAGGTCCCCGCGATAAGCAGGCCGGTGGCGCCGAGGTCAGCGAGGCGAAGCGGCGCCAGCACGTTCAGCACGCCGAACGCCATCCCCGCCAGTGTGATTACCCGCAAGCCGGTAGCCACATCCCCGTTGTGGAGCGCCGCCCACATCTCCCGCAGCCCTTGCGGCTGGGATCCGCGCGGACGCGGCACCAGGAACGCCGCGATCATTAGCACGACTCCGGCAACCGCAGCAGTGATGAACGCAGGCCCTGTTCCGATTTCGTCGGCCATCGCTCCCACCACCGGGCCTAGCAGGGCTCCGCCCACCGCGGCGCCGACGGCTGTGCCCAGCACAGTCCCGCGGGCGTCCTCCGGGGCCTCGGTAGTCAGCCAGGTGAGGCCAGCGGCCCAGGTACAGGCTCCGCCGAAGCCCTGGACGAAGCGGGCGGCGTCGAGGACGCCCCCGACAGAATCCCAGCCGAAGACTAGCGTCGCGAGGCTCATGAGGCTCAGGCCGGCCAGCACCACTTTCCTTGAGCCCAGCCGCGCCGTGAGCAGGCCGCCGGGAAGCGCGCCGACCAGCGTGCCGAGCGGATAGCTCGCGACCAGGATCCCGACTTCCGCCTTGGAAAGGTGGGCGACGTGCGTGTAGTAGGGCAGCAGCGGCGTGAGCGCAGAAAAGAAGATGGTGTCGACCAGGACCAGCGCGCACACGTAGACGAGAAGAGCCTGCATCGGACGCGTCGCCCGTGACCTGGCGGCGTCTGTCACCGCGCGGTACCGATCAGGTCAGCCACTCCGCTCCGCGTATCCAGCCCACACGAGCCGGCGCGGTTCTGTCCGGTCGGTCGCTAAGGCTACGTGCTCAGCCTCCTCAGCGAAAATATGCGTATTACGCGGAGCTGACAATAAAGGACGGTCATGTGTACGACGGCTATCACCTCGTCCACCTGGCTCTGTCGACGGTGCTGCGTGTGGTCACGGGCTAGGGCGATTCGCTTTTCGTCATGGACGGGCGAATCGAGGCGCTGCGCACTGTAACGGTCCGCCATCTCACTCAGGGTGTCGAATTTAGGGATGGCGACCTGCCCAGACGTGCGGAGTAGCATAGCTCTATCCTGAGGATGCAGGATCCTTTTAAGGTTGTGGGCTGGCGTTGTCTCGAGTCCCAGCTCTAGTAGCGCTGCATCCACGGATGGCATCTTACGAATCCCGGCCCACCGTTGCTTCCAGCTCTTTAGGTCCTGACGCCAAGCCTCGACGTACCGTGCGCACAAGTCAGGGGTGATATCGCTCAAGCTCTTCAGTGCTGACTGGAGCGATGCGGTGATCTCGTCTTGCATGTCGGGAGGGGCTTGCTTCACCCGGGAGAGCGCGGTTTCAAGGAAATTCCGTCGCGCTTCGAGGAACTTTCCCCAGTATTCGCTCGTCGCTTGTCCAACGTCTCGGCGAAGGTGCAGTAGAGCGTAGAGCCCTTCCGCGAGGGCGTCACCGAATTCTTGCCAGGCGGCTCGCTCCGCATTGGCGAACGGATAGTAGTACAGTTGCGTAGCGTTCAAGTACGAGTTTCCAAGCTCGCCTTTTGATGCCGCATCAAAAAAGAAGAGCCAATCCTCGTTGTAGATATCGGGGAAGAAGTCGATATCACCTTGGCAGTCCACGGCCAGGGCGGCACCGCTCACGAAAACATCCTGGGAACCGCCCGTCACGCGGTTAGCATGGCAGACAATTGAGTTGTCTGGAAAATCGGTGATCCACATGCCAGCCGCCGAGAAGGAGCGGAGCATATCGACAGTGCGCTGCAGGTCCGGATAAGAGATATCTCTTATGTCGTCATCAAGAAAGAAGACCCGCCGCCAGCCCAACATCTTGGCCAGCACCAGGCCAACGTTGCGCTTCATGCTGAGATCGGTGACGTGGCTACCGCACGCAGGAGGCAACTGGTCCTTGATGGCGAGCAATCCACGGAAGTCGAATAGCGGGTGCGCATATCCTGCTGGAAGTTGTATAACAATGGCCCCGCTGAACGACCGAGCGTCGAGGTATTCCTTCACCTCGCGGCCGTCGAGGTAATGACTGCACAGGATGACCAGCGAGCACTTCGCGGCTCGGGCCAGGGTGACGGCGTGGTCGAGATAAGCCGCGGGCCGGGTCCCCGGGACGATAATCGCGTCCAGGCCCAATGGGCCGGTCCGGGGCCTTCTCGGCACGCGCTGTCCGGTAAGCGAACGGTGCGTGCCGTACTGTCTGATGCCTGCTACGTACCGGTTCATCAGTATGACCGTCCGTCGGCTGGGCGGGCGAGGCCGACGCTGATCATGCGGCGTCCCCTGCCCACTTGTAGAGGACGACGTCACGGCCGTTGAAGTCCGGCGTCATCGTCTGATTCTTGATCACCTTGACTGTCATCAGTACCCCGAACGACTCGGCATCTCCGAAATTCTCGGAAATATATCTTTCATTACCATCGCGCAACTCTTTGTCCGTAAGGCTCCGTACGGCACCGTAGACGCCCCGGCTGTGGATGCCGCTGCATATCGTCAGCGTGCGGTTCGCGTTCAGCGGATTCGGTACTCGTACGAGCAGCCCGACGTCCTCTGCGAGCACTTTCTCGCTCTCGTCCGCCCACTTCGGCCAGAACTGACGCGCTTTGCCATCGATGTTCGCGACAAAGATCTCGCCGGATTCGAGTGGCGGGTCCTTTACTTGGCTTATCGGGAGATTGGCCATCTCGAATAGCCTTCCGGTTATCTCGTTCCAGACCACGCCACCGAGGAGAACGAGGTGCCCAGTAAGGTCGTCGGGCACCACGTCGGGAGGGGTCCTGAAGTGCACCTCTGCCATGGGATTCTCGGCCCGTATGTGGCCGAACAACTCAGTCAGGGAATCGACGTCGGCGTACGTCTGTAGTTTCGTGTAATTAGGATTTTCCGGATCTCCGAACGGGCCAATTACGCTGCTGGGAAGCTGCGCGCAAACGAAGGTCACTCGGGCGCCATCGCGGAAGAGCCAAGATCGGTTGAATGTTGACTGATCCCCAGGTGACTCGCCGCTGGCCGCACTTCTGAGCCGGAGCAGTTCTGCCTCAAGTTTCTCGCATTCCTTTTTCTCGTCCTGGGTAAGATCATTAAATGGAAGCAGCTTCGGTTGTCCCTCGACTGATCGGGGTGTCGCGAAAAACCGCGCGTAAGCCCGCAAGCGCTCCACAGGCGGGAGCTTCGGCGACTTGAGGCTCTCCCACGACGAGACCGTGACGGGGGCCAGCTTTCCCTCTTTAGCGAAGGCCGCTGCCAGCTCAGCCTGGGTCAATCCTGACTGGTGCTGCCTGAGTTGCTTGAGTCGCGAGGCAAGCTGCAGGGCTGCAGGAGGCGCGGGTTGCATGAGTATCTCACCCCCTCGTAAGCACGCCAGGCTACATGCGGCTAAGCACACCGCGATACGCCAGGAATCTGAAAATACTGTAGCACCACAATCCTTATTGTGAGACTATATAGGTGAACGTTGATTAACGGTAGAGTCTACCAAGATTTGGTAGAGAATAGTAGAGTCTCTGGCGCCGAGGCCCGGGGCTCGACAATAGAGTCTCCGGCAAGGGGGCCTGGAGCTCGAATCGTTAGCCCAGTACCTGACTGGGGGTGCGACTTGCTTAGTCCCTCGATCTCCGCCGCCGATCGGTCCAACTACCTTGACCAGTTGACGCTAATCAGGGAAGATCCGCAGGTCAAGAAGCTCGCGCGGGTGCGGGCGGGCGATCCCGACATGGCGGAAGATGCTCTGCAGGAAACGTTCTACCTCCTGGCTAAAATTAGCCAGCCACAGCGTATCGAGGATCTTAGAAAGTACTTTTGTAAAGTACTAATACGCAGCATCTATCGATTGCGCGGCCACCTGGGGGCCGTCGCCGTGGACGATGCGGGAGCCCTAGTTGACGCTTCGGGACGGGGGCTTGGCGGCGAACCGTCTCCACCACTGTTCGACGAGGTAACCCACACCAACATGGTGGCTAGAAATTGGCACGACCGCCTCGCCAAGCAGCGCGTGGGACTGACTGGCAGCGTGCCAGGCCGCTCGCCTGAACCAGGCCGGTACCGCGACGTCATCATGACCACGGCGGAGGGGATGCTGCTTGCCATCGTCACAGGAGATTTCAGAGAGGTAGACCTCAACTTGGCCTTGCGTGCCGCCTATCCCGAATGGTTCGCGGAGCGACGCGTCGCTATGGGCAATATCCACCAGCGGCTCACGCGGGCTCGCAGTGACATACGTGACTTGCTCAAGACCGTGATTAGCCTCGACGAACTTCGCTCCTGAGCCACTGTCAGGTTGGCGATCTAGCCGACTCCTTTTTGTCAGGTACAACCTTGAGGAGGGGCTCCAATGGTCGTCGACCCGTCCATCGAACGCGCAGAACCTGGATCAGGAAACGCCCGGGATAATAGGCACGCCGACCCGATCCTCCAGGCTGAGGCCAATGCGGCGCTTGAGCGCTGGCTCCAAGACCATCCTGAGATCGAGGGAGAGCTCAAGGAGACTGTCCGCGCTCACATTCACTTCCAGGAGCTGGAGGCGCGGACGCGAGAAGCCGAGCAGATGCTGCAGATCGCCGAACAGCGCTATGCCACCCTGCAGACGAGGCACGACGTAGCCGGTCACCGGATCTTCGGATGCACGATCGGCTTGGCTCTAGTCGTAGCGCTCGTCGTCTTGGACGCGGTTCCGCTCAACTGGGCGGCTCAGGCGTTCGGCCTGGACTCAGGCGGGACCTGGCTGGTTACCTGCATCCTCGTCGTCGCGTCAGTCGGCGCAATGGTTGGCTTCGAGCTCACCAGCGGGCACCCGCGCCAGCGCAGTCTGCTCGCCGCCGTCGTCGGGGTCGCCTACCTCATGCTGCTAGGGCTGCGCACCCAGTTCCTGACCACGGTGGCCGGCGAGTCCGCGCCCGTCGCGCTGCTCCAGTCCGCCATGCTGACCGCGATCTCCGCGGGGCTGGTGCTCTGCGGATCGGTAGTGCTGGCTCGAACCCGGTCGTTCACGCTGTCACACTCACTCGGGATCGTCCGGCGGGCGCGACGGGGTGCGGCCGCCGCACGGATCGCGCAGGGCCTGGCGAGCCAGAAGCTGCAGCGGCACATCGGGGCGCTCTGGCAGATGCTGCTGCCCTGGGCGCTCGGCACGGCCGCGCCGGCCGGCGTTGACCGGGCGAAGTGGGCAGTCGCCCTCAGGCAGTCAGTCCGCCAGCTGTTCCCGGTGTCGTGACTAGCGGTACTTCCCGCACCTGCCGCAGACCACAACGCCGTCGGTCGACACAGGACATCGAGACCATAATGAGCTGGCCAAAAACCCTCCGCCGATGTGAAGTTGTAGTCATGCGCGACCTCACGCCGAGCTACGTGCCTGAGACCGGCGAGGTGATCCTGGATGGTCCGCCAGCCGGCCCTGCCGGCGAGGCCGGGCTCGTTCCTGTCGCGGGCATGGAGCTGGCCTTCGACCGCGCCGATGGCCATCTGGTCCGGGCGATCGTGGACGCTACCGCCGTACCCGCCATGGAACTGGTCACAAAGTTGTTTGGCAGGCATGCCGCAGGAACTCTGCGCGACCTTGCGCGGCAAGCCGACGGTGCGCGACCGCAGGCCATGTCGCCGGCAGCCGGGCTGAGTGCGGCACTGTCGAGCTTGGCTCGCCTTGATGCCGCACGGGCTACAAGTCCGGTGCCAGCCAGTTCGCCATGGTGGGCGGCCGAGGCCGCAGTTTTGGCGGAACAGGCCGGCCTTCGCTCCCGGACGCTCGCGGAGGCAGGCCGGGCGAGTTACACACAGCGCGGCGGCCGGTCGCACAAGTTCCGCCAGTCGGGAATGGACGTGGCTGCCGAGGTTGCGAACCTGCAGAAGAGCCGCCTGCCCGGCCTGCACTGGGTCCTCGATCCTGGCCTTGCCCCGCCGGAGGTGTTCCGGCCTGGGCTAACGCCGTACTCGGACCTGCGCGTTCACCGTGACGCCGGCAGCGATGTCGTCATCGTGCAGGCAACGCTGGCACCAGGCGCTGACCGTCAGGCTGCAGGCCGCTGGCACGTTAGGCTCGTCGACCCCTCGCGCCCGTCGCAGTGGCGTGTGCTGGCTGAGGCGGAATTCAAGGTAGCTGGCTCTCGGCTGCTGGCGGAGCTCCTCCCACCCGGCGGTTCCGAGGAGACATGGATCGAGGTCGTCGACGATCCCGAGCGACCGGTTCGCAGCGCCAAGGCGCACAGAATCCAGCGGGCGCTGCGGTGGGCGGATGCCGCGCTGCGTGCGGAGCGTGCGCCCGAGGGGATCGCACCACGGTCGACCCCAGCAGACTGGGCGGCGCTCGGCAGGGTCGCCTGGGAGCGGTGTCGTCTCGACTGGGAGGCTGCCGGCGATTACGGGCGGGCCGCAGCAGTGCTGGTCTCCCGGATGCCAGTGCCGGGGGCGGTGTACCTCGCTGAAATCCTGGGGGAGTGACATCAAGACGGACGCTCGATGACGACGGTCACCCGGCGGTTGGCGCCCGAGCTGCCCGCGGCGATTAGGTCGCTGGTGCCGTGTCCGACGATGATCTGCGCGGACGCCGGTACGCCATGTGACTCGAAGAAAGAAGCAACCATAGCCGCACGGTCGTAGGACAACGTGTAGTTCGCAAGGGCCGTCCCTGGTGTCGACGCGAAGCCGTTGATCACCGCGGTAACACCCGCCTCACGCAGTTGCGGCAGGAGCGAGGTCAGCTGGGCGACCGCACTCGGGCTCAGGATTGCGCTGTCGTTGGCGAACAGCACCGGTGCTGACGAGGACTCGTGGATCCCGCCTTGACCGAGGCCGGCGGAGACCAGCGCGGCGAGTTGCGGGCCGGTCACTTCAGGACCGACCACCGCGGCCTGTGCCGCGCCAGCCGCCAGCAGGTTCACCTGAGCTGCGCTGGCCGCCGCCGCGCTCGGCAGTGACCTGGTAATCACGAAGACCGTGTCTCCTGCCAGCTCGCCCGCGGGCGGCCGAGTGGCCAGGTCGTCTGTATAGAGCAGGACCACACGCCGGCTGCCGAAAATGTTGCCGTGTTCCTCCGCAAGACCGGCCAGGGCACTGGCGGCGGTCGCGCTCTCGGCGGCCAAGCTGGCCGTCGGACCAGGGGGGTCAGCCAGCTGGCTGATCTTGGCCGGGAGGCTGAGGCCACGCAGCCACGTCGCTAGTGAGTCGCGCACCTGAGTGGCCTCGGCATTTCTGCCCATGGTGACCTCCCCGCGCCAGTGCTTGAGCCGGTTGGCGTACTGCGCCGCTTGGTAGGAGGTCTGGTCTCCGCGCGGGTCAGTCGGCTTCCCCGGCACCACCACCGTGGTCGGTGCCGGAGACGCGGAGCTGAGGACGATCTTCGCCGGCGCCCCCGCCTGCAGCACGGTGAGCTCTTCGCTGGAGCGGGCCGTGGCGTTCACCAGAGTGGAGATGGCAGGCCCGGAAGCCGCGCTACCCAGCACCGCGATCAGTGCCGAGGGCGGCACGTCCTGGGTAATCGAAACCGATGGTCCGGCCGCGGGGGCTGTCGCAGTGCCCGGCGCGCCCAGCAGGCCGCAGCCGGCCAGGGCGAAGGCCAGGCCAGCGGTGCCGACGCGCTGGATGATCTTCCGCACTTCTTTCGTCCTCCCCGTCTGATCCCCGATCCAGGGGTGCAGGACGTCCACCCCCGTTAAAAGTCAAGAGGACTGGCAACGGCGTGCCCTGACACTTATGTCAGTCGGCCCGGCCCGGTCCCTCTTCTCTAGTGAGGCTGTGAGGAAGGAGCAGAAGCGCCGTGCTTCCTGGTCACATGCGAACGTCGGCACAGGTCATAGGCGAGTTGCTTACCGGGCACCCGGAGGCAGTTAGCCTGCAAGCCGAAGCCAGCCATTGCCGGGCTCTGGCACGCAGTTCCGCGGCGTGCGCCAGCCAGGCGTTCGATGCCGCGCAGGCAGCCCGTCTCGGCTACGAGGAACTACGGCACCGGCTTGATCCCCGTCGCGTTCGCACCATCGGCCTCGCCGCGGGACTGCTCACCCTGACCCTCGTGGGCGTGGGGCTGACACTGCTCGACGCCATCGAGCTGAGCGTGGTGCTTGGCCCGGTCAGGGCGGTATTGCCCGCGCTCGCGGCAGCAGGGGTGTGGCTCGCCGGTTCCTGGGTTGCCGCGCTGGCCACCCGGGAGCGCCGACGGGGCGTGTGCGTCACGGCTGGCATCGGGGGCGTCCTGCTCGGGCTGCTACTAGCCGCGCTGCGCGGCTTCAGTCATCAGAACGTCCTGTTCGGCACTCTGGTCAGCGTGCTCATTCTCGGCCTGGCAAGCGCCGCCGCCGTGCTTATGGCCCGGATGGAGTCCTCGTCGCTGTTCGCGGCCCGGTGGCGCTGGCAACGGACCCGGGCCGCCCATCGGGCCGCAGTCCGGATCGAGCAGGGCGATCTCGAAGCGGCGACGGTGGCTACCGAATCCTGGCTTGGTCTGGTGCGGACCCGGGCGAGCGTGCTCGCCGGTGAAGAGCGGCTCGTCCAGGAAACCGTGGCCCTAGCCATCGAATTGCTGGAAAGCGGCCAATCGCATGCCTCCCTCCGCAGGAGGTTGCCAGGCTAGCGACCCGCGCCGTCGGCGTAGCATGACTCGGTGGACATCACCCAGCTGATCCTTGACGATCATCACGAGCAGCGTCGGCTGTTCGCGATCATCGAGCAGATCGACCGGTCTGACACCGAGCCACTGTCCGCGGTCTGGGGACGGCTGGCAGCCTTCCTCGAGGTGCACGCGGCGGCGGAGGAGGCGATCTTCTACCCCGAGCTGCTGAAAGTCGGCATCGCCGCGCGGCGGAAGGCGGGGGTGGAAGGCGAGACCCTGGACGCCATTCACGACCACAACGAGATCAGGGACGCGGTCGCGGAAGCCGCGCGGCACTC
>NZ_JBARCR010000721.1:0-4300 GCF_049794275.1 Trebonia sp. | reverse complement strand
TCGTCAACGGCATGCGCGACCGCCGCGTCCTGATCAGCGCCACCGGCCCGCTCGGCCACACCCTCAAGATCCGCCCCCCGCTCCCGTTCAGCCGCGCCAACGCTGACCAGCTCCTGGAAGCCCTCACCGACACTCTGGCCGACCTGCCGTGAGGCTTCCGCTGTGACCGGCCGGTCTCCCCCGCATCTTCGTATCAGTTTCGGCCCCGATCCGGGCATCTGAATCGTTTCAAAAGGGCCAAAACTGATACCAAGACGAAAACTGACGCAAAGTCGGCCCGAGGCCGGCTTGTCGGGTTGCATCTTCCCATCGGTTTCCGCCCTTGGATTCAGGACAAGTCGGGCGCGCGGGGGACGGACGCGATGGGAAGATATCTGCCATCCGCCCGCGGGTGGAACGGGGGGGAGGTCCGGGGTGGCACCACGCGGGGCCGAGCTTTGTGGCTGGGCACAACCGCGGCGGTTAACCCTCCCGATTGCGGGCATTCCGGCCTGGCGAGCCGGACGCTAGCATGTGGACCGCACGACAAAGCGGCCAGAGAAGACGGGTGAGAGATGAGCGCGAAAAACCTGCAGGAGCTGCTGGACAGCACGGGGAACACGGTAGAACTGCTCAGGAACTCGCAGATCGGCGCCTACATCTACCCGGTGGTTCCGTCCGAGTTCACTAACTTCCGCCGCGAAACCATCGCCTGGCGCGAGACCGCGGTGCTGTATGACCAGTCGCACCACATGTCCAACATCTTCATCTCCGGTCCCGACGCGCTGAAGCTGATCACGGATCACGGCATCAACAGCACGGCGAAGTTCGCCGTCGACTCGGCCAAGCAGTTCGTCCCGGTGTCACCGGAGGGCGGCGTCATCGGTGACGGCATCCTCTTCCGCGAGGCCGAGGAGGAGTTCACGTTCGTCGGCCGCGCCCCGGTCGCCAACTGGCTGATGTACCGGGGCAGCACCGGCTACAACGTGGACCTCAAGCTGGACCCGCGGTCGCCGTCCCGGCCGTACGGCAAGCCGGTCACGCGCGAGCTGTGGCGCTTCCAGATCCAGGGCCCGAACGCCTGGCCGGTCATCGAGAAGCTCAACGGCGGCCCGATGGAGCAGGTGCGCTTCTTCCGGATGGGCTGGATGACGATCGCCGGTGAGAAAGTCCGCACCCTCCGGCACGGCATGGCCGGCGCTCCTGGCCTGGAGATCTACGGGCCGTACGAGAGCTACGACAAGATCAGGGACGCGGTCCTCGCGGCCGGCCAGGAGTTCGGCCTCGAGCCCTGCGGCGCCCGCGCCTACTCGTGCAACACCCTGGAGTCGGGCTGGATCCCGTCGCCGCTGCCCGCCATCTACACCGCCGAGGAACTGCGGCCGTACCGCGAGTGGCTCGGCGCGGACAGCTACGAGGCCACCAACGCGATCGCCGGCAGCTTCGTGTCCGGCGACATCAGGGACTATTACACGAACCCGTGGGAGCTCGGCTACGGCTCGTTCGTGAAGTTCGACCACGACTTCATCGGGCGGGACGCGCTCGAGGCGATCGACCCGGCCGCCCAGCGCCGCAAGGTGACGCTCGCGTGGAACGCCGAGGACGTCGCCGCGCTGCTCGCCTCCCCGGTCGGGCCCGCACCCGGCTATCAGTTCTTCGACCTGCCGAACGCGAACTACGGGTCGTCCAACTTCGACTCGGTGACCGACGCGGACGGGAAGATCGTCGGGGTTTCCATGTTCACCGGGTACACCGCGAACGAGCGTGCCGCGCTGTCGCTGGCCACGGTCGACCCTGACGTGCCGATCGGCGCGGAGGTGCGGGTGATCTGGGGCGAACCGGACGGCGGCAGCCGCAAGACCACCGTGCAGCCGCACGAGCAGGTCTCGGTCCGCGCGATCGTGAGCCCGGTGCCGTACTCCGCCGTGGTGCGCGACAGCTACCACGAAGGCTGGCGCAGCTCGGCGAGCTGAGGCGGGCGGGGCGGAGAAACGCGTACGTTCCGGATGATTCTGGACGGAAGGTTCAGCGGCGGGATAGCTCGCGCATAGCCTCAGCTGGCTTAGAGCTATCTCTGAACCTCGGCGCAGCGGCCGCTCATCCAGGGGTTTCACACTCACTGGCATGAGCGAAGTTTCCCCGCAGGTCGAGATCGTGATCCCGGTGCGGAACGAGGAACGCGACCTCGCGACGAGCGTGCGGCGGCTCGCCGGCTACCTGCGGTCCGCCTTCCCGTGCACCGCGCGGGTGACGATCGCCGACAACGGCAGCACGGACGGCACCTGGGCGGTGGCGCAGTCACTCGCCGCGGCGCTGCCTGGTGAGGTCCGCGCCGTGCACCTGGACCTGCCCGGCCGCGGCCGGGCGCTGCAGGCGATCTGGTCGGCCAGCGACGCCGAGGTCCTCGCGTACATGGACGTGGACCTGTCCACGGACCTGAACGCGCTGCTGCCCCTCGTCGCGCCGCTGCTGTCCGGCCACAGCGACGTGGCCATCGGCACCCGGCTCGCGCGCGGATCGCGGGTAGTGCGCGGGGCGAAGCGCGAGGTCATCTCCCGCGGGTACAACCTGCTGCTGCGGGCCACGCTCGGCGCCGGGTTCTCCGACGCGCAGTGCGGGTTCAAGGCGATCCGCGCGGACGCGGCCCGCGAGCTGCTCCCCCTGGTGGCGGACACGTCGTGGTTCTTCGACACGGAACTGCTCGTGCTCGCCGAGCGCGCCGGGCTGCGGATCCACGAGGTGCCGGTGGACTGGATCGACGACGCCGACTCGCGGGTCGACATCGTCGCGACCGCGCTCGGCGACCTGCGGGGCGTGTGCCGCGTCGGCTGGGGGCTGGCACGGGGGCGTCTCACGGTTCCGGTGCTGCGAGAGGCCGGCCTGTCCGGGGCGCCAGCGGGCGCCGGGCGGGGGCTGGCGTGGCAGCTGCCCAGGTTCCTGGTGATCGGCGTGCTGAGCACGGCGGCTTACGTGCTGCTGTACCTGCTGTTCCGCGGGTTCGCCGGGGCGCAGGCGGCTAACCTCGCGGCGCTGCTGCTGACCGCGGTGGGGAACACGGCGGCGAACCGGCGGCTGACGTTCGGGGTGCGGGGACGGGCGGGCGCGGCCCGGCATCAGTTCCGCGGGCTGATCGCGTTCGCGGCGGGGCTCGTGCTCACGTCGGGAGCGCTGGCGATGCTGCACGCGGCGTCGCCGTCGCCGGGACGCGGCACCGAGGTCCTGGTGCTCGTCGCGGCCAACCTCGCCGCCACGCTGGTACGGTTCGCGCTGTACCGGAACTGGGTGTTCGGCTCACCGCGCGGTGGCGGCACGCCGTCCGAGACCTTCCCGCCTGCGACAGCGCTGCCTGGTACAGCGCTGCCTGGGGCGCTGCCTGAGGCGCTGCCTCAGACCACCCCTGTCGATGTCATCAACGAGACCACCGGGAGCACGCGATGAGCGCCACGACGATCCCCGTTTCCGCCGCGGCGCGGCCAGGCGGCGGGGGCCAGTCCTTCGCCAGGCGGCTCTGGCGCGGGCCGCTGCGTGACCCGGCCTGGGCCCGGCCCGCGCTGTTCGGCCTGCTGCTGGTCACCGGGGTGCTGTACCTGTTCAACCTGAGCAGGAACGGCTACGCGAACGACTTCTACGCCGCCGCGGTGCAGGCGGGGACGCGATCGTGGAAGGCGTTCTTCTTCGGCTCGTTCGACTCGTCCAGCTTCATCACGGTCGACAAGACGCCCGCGTCGCTGTGGGTGGACGAGATAGCCGCGCGGATCTTCGGGTTCAGCTCGTGGACGCTGCTCGTGCCGCAGGCGCTCGAGGGCATCGCGTCCGTGGCGGTGCTGTACGCGGCGGTGCGGCGATGGTTCGGGCCTGGGGCCGGCCTGGTGGCGGGCGCCGTGCTCGCGCTGACGCCCGCGGCCGCGCTGATGTTCCGGTTCAACAACCCGGACGCGCTGCTGGTGCTGCTGATGACCGCCGCCGCGTACTGCGTGCAGCGCGCGATCGAGCGGGACCGCACCCGCTGGCTGGTGCTGGCCGGGGTGCTGCTCGGGTTCGGGTTCCTGACCAAGATGGCGCAGGCGTTCCTGGTGCTGCCCGCGTTCGGGATCGCGTACCTGTGGGCAGGGCCGGCACGGTTCCGGCGGCGGGTGTGGCAGGTCGTGGTGCTCGGCTTGTCGGTCGTGCTCGGGGCCGGCTGGTGGGTGGCGATCGCGCAGCTGTGGCCGGCGTCGTCGCGGCCGTACTTCGGCGGGTCGACGAACAACAACATCCTTGAGCTGGCGCTCGGCTACAACGGGCTCGGGCGGCTCGACGGGACGGAGACCGGGTCGATCGG
>NZ_JBARCR010000720.1:0-2570 GCF_049794275.1 Trebonia sp. | reverse complement strand
CGGCTGATCGGGCGGGACCGGCCGGCGCTGGCGTTCAGCCTGCTCCAGGGGGTGGCGGTGGCGCTGCTGACGGCGCTCGCGGTGCCGGCCGGCTTCAGCTGGGTCACGGGTAACGCCCCGATGTTCGTCTTCGGGTGCGCGGCGGTGTGGTTCGGCATGATCGGCTCGGTTCGCGAACTGGTCAAGGAGAAGCCGATCTGGCGCAGGGAGTTCCTGGCAGGCGGCAGCATGCCCGCGTACCTGGCGTCCAAGGTGGCGGTGCTTGGCGTGCTCGCCGCGATCCAGGCGGTGACGCTCACCGTAGTGGTCTGGTGGACGCTGGGGCTGCCCGCCGGCGGCCCGTTCGGGCATCCGTTCGTGACGGTCTTCGTCACGGCCTGGCTCGGCGTGCTGAGCGGGACGGCCCTCGGGCTGCTGATCTCGGCGGCGGCGGAGAGCGCCGACCGCGCGATGAGCCTGGTGCCGTACCTGCTGATCACGCAGCTCGTGCTGTGCGGAGTGCTGTTCCAGCTCGGCGCGATCGGTTTCGTCTCGTGGCTCATGCCTGCCAGGTGGACGGTATCCGGGCTCGGCGGCATCGCCGGGCTATCCGCCGCCGCGCTGCATCAGACCTCCGGCCTCTACCCGCGCTCGGCGGCCGGACTGGCCGGCACGTGGCTGGCGCTGCTGCTGCTCACCGGCGCCGGGCTGGCCGCCACGATATGGCGGCTGCGCAGGCAGGGGCTGGGCTGGAGTGTGGGCCGTGGCTGAGCCGCTCGATGACAAGACCGCGTTCGGCATCGACCTGGGCACCACGCTGTCGGTGGTCGCGCAGGTCAACAGCGCGGGGCTGCCTGTTGTCCTGCCGAACGCTGAAGGGTCGCCGACCACGCCGTCGATCGTGCTCTTCGACGCGGGGCACGCCGTGGTCGGCGCGGTGGCGCGGGAGTCGCTGGCGACCGAGCCAGCCTCCGTCGTGCAGCTCGTCAAGCGGCACATCGGCTCGGGCTGGACGTTCGACTACGGCGGCGTCGCCTACCGGCCCGAGCACGTGTCCGCGCTGATCCTGCGCAAGGTGGTGCACGACGCGCAGCTGCTCGCGGGGCCGGTCACCCAGGCCGCGATCACGGTACCCGCGTATTTCAGCGACCCGATGCGCGCGGCCACCTTGCGAGCCGGGGAGCTGGCGGGGCTCGAGGTGCTGGGCCTGCTGTCCGAGCCGACCGCGGCGGCGCTCGCCTACGGCTACGACCGGCGCCCGGCGGGCGCCACGGGCGTGGTGGTCGACCTCGGCGGTGGCACCTTCGACGTGACCGTGATGGAGTACGACGGGGCCGAACTGAAGGTTCGCGCCACCGGCGGGGACGCCTACCTGGGCGGGGCGAACTTCGACAAGGTGCTGTTCGACTGCTTCGTCGAGCGGTTCGAGTCCGCGCACGGCCTGGACATCAACGACCCGGACGCGCAGTCGCTCGACGAGTGCGCCCAGGTCTCGCAGGACTGGCTGCTGCGCGCCGCGCGGGCCAAGCACGACCTCACCTCCCGCGACCGGACCAGCGTCGCGCTGCAAGCCGCAGGACTGACGCTGCGGGTGGACGTGACCAGGGCCGAGTTCGTCTCCGGGAGCGCCGTGCTGCTCGACGAGATGACCGAGAAGATGGCCGACGTCGTGGCGGCGGCCGGGGTCACCCAGAAGGACATCTCCGTGGTACTGCCGGTCGGCGGTGCGACCCGGATGCCGGCCGTCAGGGAGCGGATGAAGGAGATGTTCGGCGTCGACCCGGACACATCGGTCCGTCCGGACGAGGCGGTGGCGCTCGGCGCCGCGCTGTTCGCCGCGCAGCGGCAACTGGAACGGGGCGGCGCGCTGGTGATGGCGCCGAGCGCCAGGGAGTACCTGTCGGAGCTGACGGTGACCGACGTCACGGCGCACAGCCTGGGCATCAGCGTCTTCGAGACGGCAGGCGAGCGGCAGCGCCCGGTGATGACCGCGCTGCTGCTGCGGAACACCGCGCTGCCCGCCTCCGCCGAGCGCACCTTCTTCACGATGCGGCCAGGCGAGACGCGGATCGTGGTCCCGGTGCTCGAAGGCGAGTCCGACGATCCCGGCCTGTGCCGCCGCGTCGGCGTGGTGGTGATCGACGGCCTGCCGCCGCACCGGCCGGCCCACCAGCCCGTCAGCGTCACGATGTCGCTGAACGAGAACGGGATCCTCCAGGTCGCCGCGACGGACGTGTCGACAGGGGCGCAGGCGAGCACCACGATCGCCCGCGAGTACCTGGCGAACGGCGACGCCTCCGGTGGCGCCGCGGATCGCATGGCGGCCACCATGCAGATCGAGTAGGAAGGATCCATGCAGCGGCAGGAGGACTGGTACGCGAACCTGGGGCTTTCGCCGCAGGCGCCGGAGGAGCAGATCGCGCAGGCCGTCGAGCGGCTGAGCCGGCAGGCGGCGGCGCTGGCGGTGACCGCGCCCGAGCGCTCGCAGCGGCTGCGCGACACGATCCGGCTGATCAAGCGCGACCTGCTTTCCGGCCAGGAAAACCGGCAGCGTTACGACCTCGGCCTGGCGGCCGCGGCCGGGCTGGCGA
>NZ_JBARCR010000719.1:0-7017 GCF_049794275.1 Trebonia sp. | reverse complement strand
CAGCTGCGGTCGGCCGCGCCGGGGTCGCTCTGTCGCTGCCGCCGGAGATCGGGGTCCGGCCGCCCGCTGCCCGGGACGCGCCCGGTGCCATAACCGTCGCGGCGCGGGTCTGCGCCATCGCTGGCCGATGCGCTCGGAGCGCCTGGGGCGCTGGGGGCGCTGGGGGTGCCTGGGGCCCCCGGGACACGTCCGGGACCACGCCGCCTGGCGTCGCCGCCGCTGCCGGGCCAACCGGGATCGGCTCCGCGCGGTGCTGGCCGGGCGGGGCCTCCTCGTGTCGGGCCGGTTCGGGGCTCCTGCCCGGATGGAGTGGTCATTGCTGCTGAGATTAGTCCATCGAATCTTAAGTTCGCCTCAACGAGCCTCCGACTCGTTAATGGCGGCTTCAAGAGCAGGCATTTCCCGCCAGATGGCCCTCCTCGCGCGAACTGAGCAGGTAGCCTCGCCGCTACGGTGACAGGCCAGCCGGAGGGGAACAGGAGTGTCCGGAGCGCACGGCGGCACGGTGATCGCAGGAAAGATCGGCTACGCGGTGAGCTGCGTGATCGCCGCCGCGGTACTGCTCGTAGCGGGGTACGCGTACCACGTGGAGGACCAGCTCGGCGGGATCGAAAGCTCTAACGCCCTGAGCGGCGGTCCGCAGACCGGCGAGATGAACATCTTGCTGATGGGGCTGGAGAGCCGGACCGACTACAACGGCAACATCCTGTCGCCAGGCCTGCTCGCCGCCATGCACGCCGGCAGCGTCTACGGGGTCAAGAACCTGGGCGTCGGCGGCCAGGCCACCAACACGCTGATCCTGATTCACATCTTCGCGGGCGGCAAGAAGGCGGTTGGCATCTCCATCCCCCGCGACGACTGGATTACCTTCCCCAAGGCTTACGACGGGCAGTCCGAGGGCAAGATCGACCAGGCTTACGGCCTTGCGTGGGCGCAGAGCCTCGGCGCGACCGCGAACTCGAGTACCGGCCATGATCAGCGTTACCAGCAGGCCAACGAGGCCGGCCAGGCGGCGGCGATCGCGTCCGTGCAGAAGCTGACCGGCCAGCACATCGACCACTTCGCCGAGGTGAACCTCGCGGGCTTCTACGCGCTCGCGCAGGCCTTCCAGGGCATCGAGGTGTGCGTGACGCCATGGCGGGGTGGCGTCAACTTCCACGACGCCAACTCGGGATTCAAGATCAGGCACGGCGGCTACCAGTACTTGTCGCCGCCGCAGGCGCTGGCGTTCGTCAGGGAGCGGGACAACCTCCCGAACGGTGATCTCGACCGCACCCATCGCCAGCAGGCGGTCATCGACTACGTGATCTGGAAGCTCGAGCACCAGGGGGTGCTCAGCGACCTTGGCCAGCTCAACAGCCTGCTCGACGTCGCCAAGCAGTACGTCATCACCGACGCGGACTGGGACCTCCCGCTGTTCGCCACCGAGATGCACGCCCTGACGGGGAAGAACTTCTCCTTCCAGACGGCGAAGATCGCCGGGTACCAGACGATCAACGGACAGGCCGCCAACGCCATCGACATCCCCACGGTTCAGCGGCAGGTGCGGCAGGCGTTCACCGCCCCGGTGGCGTCGTCCGGCGGCAAGCACGGCACGGCGAAGAACACGGCACCGGTCCCGCCGGCGTCGACCGTCACCGTCGACGTGTACAACGGCAGCGGAGCGCCCGGGCTGGCCGGCGGAGTCTCGCAGGCGCTGGTCTCGAAGGGGTACAAGGGCGGTGCCGTCCAGGACGCCGCGGAACAGCCGCACCAGGTCCAGCCGGCCACCCAGGTGTTCTACAACGCCGCGACGGCGGCCAACGCCGCGAAGATCGCCGGCTACTTCGGCGCCGCCGCGAGCGCGAGCACGTCACTGCCGGCGGGTCACGTGGAGGTCCTGCTCGGCACCAGCGTTACCGCCATGCCCGCCGGCCTCGGCTCGTCGGGCGCCGCGGGCGCCGGGGCACCCACGGCAACGGCGACGTCGGCCGGGGACAACGGCGCGGCTGCCGGGACGGTAACGGTGAACTCGAAGACGCCGTACGGCGCGCCCTGCGTCTATTAGCCGGCGACGCGGCGAGGGGAGGCGTCGATACAAACCCGTGATACGGCCTACCCCGAAGGTAACCAACCGGTAGCCTCACGCCTTGGGCGCGGGGGTACCGGAAGGGACGACATGTTCGGGTCACTGCTCGCGGGCAAGATCGGCTATGCGGCGAGCTGCCTGCTCGCCGCCACCGCTCTCCTGGTGAGCGGCTACGCCTTCCATGTGGAGGGCCAGGTCAGCGACGTCGCCAGCTCCCGCGTGGACGCCGGCGGCCCGCAGGTCGGCGACATGAACATCCTGCTGATGGGCCTGGAGAGCCGCACCTACTGGAACGGCCAGCCGCTGCCCAAGACCCTCGAGGACCTCATGCACGTCGGGTCGATAGGCGGGGACACCACCAACACGCTGATCCTGCTGCACATCTACGACAACGGGAAGAAGGCGATCGGGGTCTCCATCCCCCGCGACGACGTGGTCACCATGTACGGCACGCACGGGTACGGCGGCACCACGGCGAAGGTCGACGAGGCCTACGGCGACGCGATGAGCTACGAGCTCCAGCAGCTCCAGCAGGACGGCCAGGCCGCGAAAATGAGCAGGGACCAGCTGTACTTCCAGGCGAATGAGGCGGGCAGGGCGGCGGAGATCCAGACTGTCCAGGCGCTCACCGGAGTGCACATCGACCACTTCGCCGAGCTGAACTTGTGGGGGTTCTACGAGCTGGCCAACATCTTCGGTCCCATTGAGGTGTGCCTCAAGCAGGCGGCATACGACCCCGATTTCTCCGGCGCGAACATCCCCGCGGGCTATCACGCGCTCAGCGCCGCGCAGGCGCTGGCCTTCGTCCGGCAGCGGGAGAACCTGCCCAACGGGGACCTGGACCGCACGCACCGGCAGCAGGCCGTGCTCGACTACGTGATCTGGAAGGTCAAGCACCAGAATCTGGTGGCCAACCTGCTTGAGGGCAACGCCCTGCTCAACGACCTGAAGACCTTCATGATCACCAGCGGCGGCTGGAACATCGTGGAGTTCGCCACCGAAATGCAGAACCTGACCGGCCGGAACCTGGTCTTCCAGACGCTGCCGATCCAGACCCAAGAGAACAACGTGATGCTGAACGGCAGGCTTCAGGACATCAACATCGTCGATCCCGCCTACCTCAAGCAGTACACGCACAACTTGTTCTACCCGGCGCCCGCCCCCAAGAAGACGGCCGCGCCGGCGAAGGCCACCGCGCCCATCCCGCCTGCCTCGACCGTCACCGTGGACGTGTACAACGGCGGCAGCGCGCCCGGGCTGGCCGGCGGCGTCTCCCAGGCGCTGGTCTCGGCCGGGTACAAGCCCGGCGCGGTCAGCAACGCCTCCGGCCAGCCGGCGCCGGTCAAGCCGGGGACCCAGGTCTTCTACGGCACCGGGACGGCGGCCAACGCGGCGAAGATCGCCAGGTACTTCGGGGCGACCGCCACCGCGGCCACATCCGTGCCAGCCGGCCACGTCGAGATCCTGCTCGGCACGGCCTCCGCCACGGTGCCCACGGGGATCGTCTCATCCAGCCCGGGCTCTGGCGCTACCTCGGCCGCTGCCCCGTCGCCCTCGGCCGCGTCGTCCGCCCCGGCGGTGAACGACGGGCAGTCGGGCGGCTCGGTCACGGTCGGGCCCAACGCCCCCTACGGCATCCCCTGTGTGGACTGACCAGGGCTACCCTTATTCGGTAGTCGGTTAGGGGAGGCAGCGTGGCAGACACCAAGGGCAAGATCCGCGTCATCGTGGCCAAGGCGGGCCTTGACGGTCACGACCGCGGCGCGAAGGTCGTGGCCCGCGCGCTGCGCGACGCCGGCGTGGAGGTGATCTACACCGGACTGCACCAGACACCTGAGCAGATCGTGGCGGCCGCGATCCAGGAGGACGTGGACGCGATCGGCCTTTCCGTGCTGTCCGGCGCGCACATGACGCTGTTCGCCAAGCTGCTGGAACTGCTGAAGGAACAGGGCGCCGACGACATCGTGGTGTTCGGCGGCGGCATCATCCCAGAGGCCGACATCGCCGAGCTCACCGCGATGGGCGTCTCGAAGATCTTCACCCCAGGCGCCCCGACCACGGACATCGTCGCCTGGGTGAACGCCGAACTCGGCCCGCGCCGGGCCGCGTGACCTGACGTCACGCGGCCCCGGTACGCGCGGTCAGCGGGTGCGCATGATGTCGCGGACGAGGGCGGCCGTTTCGCTCGGGGTCTTGCCGACCCGCACGCCCGCCTTCTCCAGTGCCTCTTTCTTCGCCTGCGCCGTGCCGGAAGAACCGGAAATGATCGCGCCCGCGTGCCCCATCGTCTTGCCCTCGGGCGCGGTGAACCCGGCCACGTAGCCGACGACCGGCTTGGTCACGTTCTGCTCGATGAACGCCGCCGCCCGCTCCTCGGCGTCGCCGCCGATCTCGCCGATCATCACGATCGCGGACGTCTCCGGGTCTTCCTCGAACGCCCTGAGGCAGTCGATGTGAGTGGTGCCGATGATCGGGTCGCCGCCGATGCCCACGGCGGTGGAGAACCCGATGTCGCGCAGCTCGTACATCATCTGGTAGGTCAGCGTCCCCGACTTGGACACCAGGCCGATCCGGCCCTCGGACGTGATGTCGGCCGGGATAATGCCGGCGTTGGACTTGCCTGGGGAGGCGATGCCCGGGCAGTTCGGCCCGACGATCCGCGTCTTGTTGCCCTTCTCGCAGGCGTAGGCCCAGAACTCGGCCGTGTCGTGTACCGGGATGCCCTCGGTGATCACGATGCACAGCGGGATCTCCGCGTCGATCGCCTCGAGCACGGCGGTCTTCGTGCCGGTCTCGGGGACGAAGACCACGGACACGTCAGCGCCCGTCGCGGCCATGGTGTCGGCCACCGTGCCGAAGACGGGAATCTCCGTGCCGTTCAGCTCGACGGTCTGCCCGGCTTTCCGCGGGTTGGTCCCGCCCACCACCTTCGACCCGGCGGCGAGCATGCGCGCGCCGTGCTTGCGGCCCTCAGAGCCCGTGATGCCCTGCACCAGGATCCGGCTCTCGGCGGTCAGGAAGATCGCCACCTCATGCTCCCTTCGCGGGGGCGGCGGCGGCCAGCTCGGCCGCGCGGCGCGCCGCGCCGTCCATCGTGTCCACCTGCTCCACCACCGGCAGGTTTGCCTCCTGAAGGATTGCCCGGCCCTCGGCCGCCCTGTTGCCGTCGAGCCGGACGACGATCGGGAGGTTCACTTCCTCGCCGCGCTCCGTCAGCAGCGCGACCGCGGACACGATCCCGTTGGCCACCGCGTCGCACGCGGTGATGCCGCCGAACACGTTCACGAACACCGACCGCACCGACGGGTCGGAGAGCACGATCTCCAGGCCGTTGGCCATCACTTCGGCGGACGCGCCGCCGCCGATGTCGAGGAAGTTCGCCGGGCGGATGCCGCCGAACTGCTCGCCCGCGTACGCCACCACGTCGAGCGTGCTCATCACGAGGCCGGCGCCGTTGCCGATGATGCCGACCTCACCCTCCAGCTTCACGTAGTTAAGGTGCTTCTCCTTCGCCCGCGCCTCGATCGGGTCGGTGGCGCTCGCGTCGGCGAACCGCCCGTGGTCTTGGCGGTAGGCGGCGTTGTCGTCGAGTGTGACCTTGCCGTCGAGGGCGAGCACCCGGCCGTCCGGGGTCAGTACCATCGGGTTCACCTCGACGAGCGTGGCGTCCTCATCGGTGAACATGGCCCACAGCCGTTCCGCCAGGAGGGCCGCCTGTTCGGCGGCCTCGTCAGGGATCCGGCCGGCCTTGATGATCTCCAGGGCCTTCGCGTGGTCCACGCCGGTCAGCGGGGAGACCGGGATGCGGGCGATCGCGCCGGGGTTGGAGTGCGCGACCTCTTCGATCTCCACGCCGCCCTCGACCGAGCAGATCGACATGAATGTGCGGTTCGCGCGGTCCAGGAGGAACGACAGGTAGTACTCCGCCTTGATGTCCGTCGCCTCGGCGATCAGCACCTTGTGCACGGTGTGACCCTTGATGTCCATCCCGAGGATGCGCTGCGCCTTCTCGTAGGCGTCGACCGGCCCGTCGGCCAGCTTCACGCCGCCGGCCTTGCCGCGTCCGCCGGTCTTCACCTGCGCCTTCACCACGACTTGGGGGGTGCCCTCTGCCGCGTACGCGGCGGTGATCTCCCGCGCCTCTTCGGCAGTGTCGGCGACCTTGTCCTTCGGCACCGGAACGCCGTATTCGGCGAAGAGTTCCTTGGCCTGATACTCAAACAGGTCCACTGGGGGGGTTCCGATCTCGGTCCGTTTGACTGCGTCTGACTTGCCGCGTGACACGCGGCGTCCACCATGCAGCCTAGTCCGTGGCCGCCGCCGGCCGGGCCTAGGGGACCGACGCGGCTTGTGAGCTGACTCTCAACGGCGTGGCGGCGTGCCGTTTGCCGGGTCCGCCGCGAAGATGGGCGATGTGGCTCTGCTTCCCCGGGGGGACGACCCCCCGGGATCCCCCCGGTATGGGGGGCTCCTGCCCCCCATACCCCCCGGGCCCAGCCGGCCGATGCTCATGGCGGGTGGCATCGCCGCGCTGGCCGCGGCGGGCGGCGGACTCGCCGTGCTCATCACGCTGACCCTCGTCGGCTGGATCACCGCGCCGCACGTGGGCATCGGCGGCGGCCTGGCCGGGGTGCTGCGCTCCGCGGGCCTGCTCTGGCTTATCGCGCACCACGTCCAGGTGACCGTGCGCGGCATCGGGCCAATCGGGCTGTTGCCGCTCGGCCTGGTGCTGGTGCCCGGCGCGCTGATCGCGCGGGCCGGGCGCTGGATGACGACCGCGGGGTACGTGACCAGGCTGCGGCACGTGAGCTATGCGGCGCTGGCGATCGCCTGCCCGTACGCGCTATTCACCGCCGCTGTGGCGGTGGCCTGCCGGACCCAGGCGGCCGCGCCGTCGCTGCTGCAGGCGGCCGTCGATGGCTTCCTGCTCGCGCTGCTGGCGGCCGTGC
>NZ_JBARCR010000718.1:0-1587 GCF_049794275.1 Trebonia sp. | reverse complement strand
CGGCGCAGGCGGCGCGCAGCGCGCGGAAGGATGCAGGCCCGGTCCGGGTGCAGCTCGACCCGGCCGAATTGATCTAGCCCGTCGATAGAATTCATGGTGAACAAGCGCTTGCCATTCGAGGCGGCGCCGGCGGCGTACGGCGACCGCTACGTGAGAGGACTGCCCGTTGATCAGGCCCATCCGGCTCTTCGGTGATCCGGTGCTGCGCACCCCGGCCGAGCCGGTGACGGATTTCGACCTTGAGCTGCGCAACCTCGTCAGGGACCTCACCGAGACGATGGTCGACGCGCCCGGTGTCGGCCTCGCCGCGCCGCAGATCGGCGTCAGCCTGCGGGTGTTCACCTACCACGTGGGAGAGGAGCCGGGGCACCTGATCAACCCGGTGCTCGGGCTGGACGGCGAGCAGGAGGAAGACGACGAGGCCTGCCTGTCGCTGCCCGGCCTGGTGTTCCCGACGCCGCGCGCGCCGCGGGTCGTCGCCACCGGGTTCAACATGTACGGCGACCCGGTGACGATCGAGGGCAGCGAGCTGCTCGCCCGCTGCGTCCAGCACGAGACCGACCATCTCGACGGCATCCTGTTCATCGACCGGCTCGACAAGAAGCAGCGCAAGCTCGCGATGAAGGCCATCAGGGAAGCCGAATGGAACGGGGAGCCCGCCCCCGAGGTGAAGGTCTCGCCGCACGCGACCCAGCGGATCTCCTGAAGGGGCGGCCCTTTTCGTGCGCCTCGTCTTCGCCGGTACCCCGCCCGTCGCGGTGACCGCGCTGCGCGCCCTGCTGACGTCCCAGCACACCGTCGAGGCGGTCATCACCAGGCCGGACGCGCCGGCCGGGCGCGGCAGGCGGGTGGAGCCGTCCCCGGTCGCCATGGTCGCCGGCGAGCTGGGCATTGAGGTGCTGAAGCCCGTTCGCCCGGGCGATCCTTCCTTCCAGGAGCGGCTGCGCGAGATCGCGCCCGACTGCTGCCCGGTCACGGCGTACGGGGCGCTGCTCCCGCAGTCGGTCCTCGGCATCCCGCGGCACGGCTGGGTGAACCTGCACTTCTCGGTGCTGCCCGCCTGGCGCGGCGCGGCGCCGGTGCAGCACGCGATCTTGCACGGGGACGACATCACCGGCGCGACCACCTTCCAGATCGTCAGGGAGCTGGACGCCGGCCCCGTGTTCGGCGTCCTCACCGAGCCGATCAGGCCCACGGACACCGCCGGCGACCTGCTGGACCGGCTCGCCGCGAGCGGCGCGGAACTCCTGGTCGCGACCCTGGACGGCATCGAGGACGGCACCGTCCGCGCCCTGCCGCAGTCGGCGGACGGCGTCAGCCTCGCACCGAAGCTGGCCCCGGAGGACGCCCGGGTGGACTGGAATCTCCCCGCGCACCTGACCGACCGCCAGATCCGCGCCTGCACCCCGGACCCCGGCGCCTGGACGGAGTTCGACGGCGCCAGGATCAAGCTCTGGCCGGTAGCGCTGCTGCCGGACATTCCCGGCGCCAGCCTCGCCCCTGGCGAGCTGCGCGTCGAGCGCGGCGCGGTCCACGCGGGCACTGGCTCGCGCCCGGTCCGCCTCGGCGACGTGCAGCCCCCTGGCA
>NZ_JBARCR010000717.1:0-2649 GCF_049794275.1 Trebonia sp. | reverse complement strand
CCCGCCGCCAGGCCGGCGTCGCGAACGGCCTAACCTGACCGAACGGGTGGCCGGCTGGAGCGCCGCGCACCGCAAGACCGCCGTCTTCGGCTGGCTGCTCCTCGTCGCCGCCATCTTCATGGCGGGCCAGGCGCTCGGCTCAAGGAACCTGCCGGAATACAGCTCCGGCCAGGCCGGGCAGGCCGAGCGGGTGCTGCAGCAGTACGCGCCGGCGCAGCTCAACGCGTCGACCGAGAACGTGCTGATCCAGGCCACGGCGCCCGGCGCCACCTTCGCCACCGATCCGGCCATGCGCCAGGCGGCGTCCCAGGTGGCCGCGTCGCTGGCCGCCCACCCTGCATACGCGACGCACATCCAGGCGCCGCGCGTGTCGAAGGACGGGCACAGCGCCCTGGTCACGTTCCAGGTCCCGGGCAACGTCACGAACATCGACCAGGCGGTGACCTCCCTCCAGCACGCGGTCGCCGGAGTGCAGGCCAGGCACCCTGACCTGCGCGTCGCCGAGGCCGGTGACGCCAGCATCGCCCAGGAGATCAACAGCTCGCTGAACTTCAGCAAGGCCGAGGTCACCTCGATCCCGATCACGCTGCTGCTGATGCTCGCCGTGTTCGGCTCGCTGGTCGCGGCCGGCATCCCGGTGCTACTCGCGCTCACCGCCCTGACCGCCGCCATCGGGGTGGTGACGGCCGCCAGCCACTGGCTGCCGATCAACGGCAGCACGTTCGAGGTCGTGGTGGTCGTCGGGATGGCGGTCGGCGTCGACTACTCTCTGTTCTATCTGCGCCGCGAGCGTGAGGAGCGGGCGAAGGGCCGGTCGTTCCCCGAGGCGCTACGGATCGCCGGGCGGACGTCGGGCCGCACGATCCTGGTGTCCGGCCTGACCGTGATGGCCACCATGTCCGGCCTCTTTTTCGTCGGCGGCGGCCCGTTCAGCGGCTTCGCGCTTGGCACAATCGCCGTGGTGGGCATCGCGGTCATCGGCTCGCTGACCGTGCTGCCCGCGCTGCTGGCGTGGCTCGGGCCGAAAGTGGATGCTGGCCGGATCCCGTTCCTCGGCCGCAGGCGGGCCGATGCCCGGCCGTCCCGGCTGTGGGGGGCGCTGGCCCGCCGGGTCGTCGCCAGGCCGGTGATCTGGGGCGGCGTCGCCACGATCGCGCTGCTCGCGCTGGCCGCGCCGGTGCTCGGCCTGCGGCTCGGCGAACCCGCCGTGGACGCGCCGAAGGACGCGGCCGTGGTCCAGACGATGGCCGCCATCCAGCGGGCGTTCCCGCAGGCCCCAGCACCCGCGGAGGTCGTGGTGACCGGCGCGGACGTCACCGGCCCGAAGATGCTCGTCGCGGTGGACGCGCTGCGGGCCGATGCCGCGGCCGGCGGCGCCATTCACGACCCGGTGACCACCACCGTCATCGGTGGCGGGCGCGCGCTCGTGGTCGCCGTGCCGCTGGCGGGCAGCGGGGCAGACACCGCGTCGGACAACGCGCTGCAGACGCTGCGGAACCAGCTCCTGCCGGACACCCTCGGCAAGGTCCCCGGGGCCAGCTACGCGGTCACCGGCGACACCGCGTCGACGCACGACATCATCCAGACGGAGGACGCCAGCCTGCCCCTGGTGTTCGGCTTCGTCGCGGTGCTGGCCTTCGTGCTGCTGCTAGTGGCGTTCCGGTCGGTCCTCGTGTCGCTGGTGTCGATCGCGCTGAACCTCCTGTCGGTCGGCGCGGCCTACGGCCTGACTGTGCTGATCTTCCAGGACGGGCGGCTGCAAGGGCCGCTCGACTACACGTCGTTCGGCGGGATCATCTTCTGGGTGCCGCTGATGATGTTCGTGTTCCTGTTCGGGATCAGCATGGACTACCACGTGTTCATCCTCAGCCGGGTCCGCGAGCTGTGGGCGCGAGGCTCCTCCCCGAAGGAGGCGATCGTCGGCGGCATCGCGTCAAGCGCGGGGGTGGTGACCAGCGCCGCGCTGATCATGGTGGCGCTGTTCTCGCTGTTCTCCACGCTCCCGCTGATCGACCTCAAGATCCTCGGGATCGGCACAGCCGCGGCCGTACTCATCGACGCGACGGTCATCCGCGGGGTCCTCGTCCCGGCCGCCCTGGCCCTGCTTGGCGACCACGCCTGGTCCTCCCGCACCCGCCGGGCCCAGGCAGAACGAGTTCCCGCGGGTTCGCCCTAGCCCCGCCCGGAGTCAAGCACGCATCGCCACGTCCATTAGCTGCCTTCCGTTAGTGCTCTTGGTGACTGTGGGACGTGGGGTAACGCGTCGATGCGGCGACGGGGTCAGGGCGCCCGGCGGGCGGCCAGCACAGTCCGCGCCGGGGGCACCGCCGCCGCCACGGCCAGCGCCATCGCGAGCGCCGCCCACGCCAGCGTCACGTAGATCGCGGTGGCCGGAGATCACCGCCGATGCGTGTGCCCCGAGGCCGAAAGGGAACTCGGCTACTTTCCTCAACAACGCAGGCCCGCATGCGCTACCGCTGGTTCCGCTCCCGCGGCCTGTTCACCGGCTCCGGCGTCGTCGAGGCCGGCTGCAAGAGCATCGTCGGCCAGCGCCTCAAACAAGCAGGAATGCACTAGACCACCGACGGCGCAGACGCCATCATCGCCCTGCGCTGCCGGGAGGCCAGCAGCCAGCGGGAAGCCATCTGC
>NZ_JBARCR010000716.1:0-3684 GCF_049794275.1 Trebonia sp. | reverse complement strand
TTCGGCGACGCGGACGATGCAGACGACGGAGACGGCGAGCCCGGCACGACCACGGCGTCGTAGTCACTTGGTTAGTCTCTTGATCTTGATTCGCGAGTTCGAAAAATCTCGCTGAGCTGGAGCCCCGTTACGGAATCGAACCGTAGACCTTCTCCTTACCATGGAGACGCTCTGCCGACTGAGCTAACGGGGCTTGTCGCGTGTAGAGCATAGCGCACTCGGCTGGTGCTCTTACCTTCAGTTCCGGCCCAGGGCCGTCTTACGCCAGGCGATCTCACCTATCACTCGCAGCTCTTGTTTCACTAAAACTAACACTGTACGGTGATGGCCGTACAGAATGCGCCTTGCTTAACGTACGCACTTCAGAGCTCGCGTCACATGACAGCAGGAGGAATCATGACAGGAAGGATCACGACCAGGATCGCGGCGGTGCTCGCTGCCGCGATAACCATCGCCGGAGCCGGTATCAGCGCGGCCAGCGCCAGCGCATCCCCGCTCCCGGCCCACAGCGCATCCGCCCTTCCCGTCCGCGCCGAGACCGACAACGGGACCACGTGGACGCTCTATCCCGGTCAGCTCGGCGCCAGCACGGGCACCCAGGCTGGCTACGCCGACGCCGGCGAGGTCATATCGCTCGGCTCGGTCGCCAGCTTCGGCGGTATAACCGCGAAGGGCTCGGCGAACCTGTCAGAAAACATCTGGATCACCGACGGCAGCGAGGCCACCGTGCCCGGGACGCACCAGCTCAGCACGCCCGTCGACTTCTCCTACGGATTCCAGCAAACCGGGGACACCTACTACATGGACTCGGGCCCGTACGCGGGGCAGACCCTCACGCTTGCTCAGGTCAAGACCGACTTCGCAGGGCACAACGTGCTCGCCTGGGTCGGCATCGATTCGGCAGGAACCGCCGACAACGGCTACATCATCTCGGTTAACGGCCGGCCGCTGCCCGCGGTGCTCGGAATCGTGCCGTCCGGCGGCAAGGTGACCGCGTTCGCTATATAAAGGCCAACAGCGCAAAAAGACGCGGACCCCCAGCGTTCATAGGCTGGGGGACCGCGTCTATGCGAACCATTGACTCGGCACCCTCAGCCAGGAGGCGCTCTGCGTTTTCACCCTCGGTACTGCCTGCCGATGCGACGCACTGTGACGATGGCAGGTCCGTGACGTTGACGTGGGCCAAGGCGAAGCGTTGCTTAAGGAGCACCATCACGCAACCTGGGTGTTAACTGGCACCTAGTTAACCCTGTATAGCCGTGCCCTATGGCAAGAACGCCCATAATCAAACAGCGACATACATTACTCAGAGTGACAGATGTCCGTGACAGTCGGCCTTCCAGCACCGCTGAGGTGGTCAGATCATCCGTGTTAGGGCGTGATCGCTCGCGGACGGTGGGTAGGAGTGGACTAGCACTGGGCGCTGTCGTTGGTGTCCAATGGGGGCGTACGGCACGAGCACGGCATACCACGAACAGCACGGGCAGGGCCTTTCATGCGGATCGCGCACGTACAACCGGTGGTGGTCGGCGTCGTGACTGGGGGTGTCCTGGTCGCGGCGGCTTCGGGGTTCTCGCTGCCGCGCGTCGAGCTGACGGCCGCCGTCGCCGTGTCTACCGGGGCCGTCCAGCAATGCCAGCCATTGCCGCTGTCCACTTCCTCGCCAACCGCGACGCCCACGCCAACCGGGACTCCCAGCGGCTCGCCCAGCCCGCAACCGTCCACGAGCGATCCGACCGCGACCACCTCCGCCACGGCTACTCCGACCGCGACCGCCTCGAAGTCGCCGACCGCGAGTACGGATCCCTCGCCCTCCGCGCACACCGCGACTGCCACCACTAGTCCATCGGCGTCTTCGAAGGCATCGACGTCGGCCAAGCCGAGCACCACCACGGCCACCGCCAAGCCGACGGCTAGCTCCACCCCGGCGCCGACCAAGACCTCCAGCGCGACCGCGACCGCGACGAAGCCCTCCGCGACGCAGACTCAAACCGAGACGGCCAGCGCCACCTCGAAGGCCACCACGTCCGCGACGCCAACCTCGTCGGCGGCGATAGCCGACCCGGCAGCCAGCAGCAGCCCCACCGCGTCCGCTACCAGCCCCACGGCTCAGCCCGGGCAGGTCAGCCTGTGCGTCGCGGTGCAGCCCGCCAAGTCCAGCATCCAGCGCGGGCAAACTGCCCTATGGACAGTGACCGCCTGGGCGCAAGGCGGCGACGTGCCCGACGCGACCATCCGCCTGACGGCCGCACCCGCGAGCTTGAAGCCGACGTTCAGCTTTGGCTGCGGCAGCCACGACGGCAGCACGTCGTGCGATCTCGGCGCGCTGGACGCGAAGTCCGCCCGGCGCCAGCTGCAGGCGAAGATCGCCGTGGCCGCCTCCGCGACCACCGTGACCTCGGTCCGTTTGACGGCCACGGCCAGCGCGGCGGGCCTGACCACGGATCCACGGGCATCGGCGACCACGTCCGTGACCGCCGCCAGCCCCGCCCCGACGAACTCTGCCGACCCGAGCGCGCCGGACGGCACCGATGTGGCCCCGCTGACCGCCGGCAACCTGCCATACCTGCCTAGCGCCAGTCCGGTGCTCAGCCCGGGCGGCAACGCGGCGGGCCTGTTCCCGGCGCTCACGCCATCGGCGGATCCGCCGGCGGCCAAGCAAGACCCGCAGAAGACCCAGGCAGTCGCGAACACGTCCGCGCTCCCGCAGGGGGCACCTGTCGTCGGGGCTCAGCTGGCCGGCCTCGCGGTGCTCGCCCTGGCGTTCCTGCTCGCGGTCGCCAGGCTGACGTTCCGCAGGCGCCCAGCTCCCGCCCAGAGCGGCCCCGCGTCACCTGGGAAGCCCGCAGAACCGTCGGACCCGCCAGGCGAGCCGCCAGCTCAGAGCTAGCGGACGGGTTTGTGGCCTGCCTTTCGATAGCGCTGAAAGTTTGGCCGCCTATGACCGGTCAAACTTTCAGCGCTAACTGGATCTTGGAGCCAGTGGGTAACGCTGCCAATGCCGAGGTCGTACGTTGCTTCGATCGAGGCGGCGTGCTGGGGTGGCACTTCCCACCACAGCAGGCCGAAGGCGCCAATCGGCAGACTGACCGCCGGGGCTAGCGCGAAGTCTCGCCGGGCGAGGTTACTTCGCGTAGAGCTCGAGGCTCGGGCGCACCGCGTCCAGGGTGGTGGCGAGCTTCGCGGTGCTCATCGTCGGGGACACCAGCGCGCCGAAGCTATCGTTGTCGAACCACACGCACATCGCCACGCCTTCGCCGTTCAGTTGCCTCTCGGCGCACACGGCGTCGCCGCCCAGCGACCCGGCGGGCACGACCTTCGCCCCCGGATAGCTCTGCTCGAAGCTAGCGACGGACGCGCTCGGCGAGGCACCGGCCAGCTTGCCGCCGACGAACATGAAGATCTGCGCGTTGGCGCCTGCCGCCGCGTTGCCCTGCTCGTACACCGCGGAGACCAGGTTCGACGCCTGCCCGGAGCTGGACTGCATCACGCTCTGGCTCAGCGAGTCGACCTTCATCTGCTTTTCCAGGTTCGCGCTGCGGGTGAAGCCGTCCGCCTGGTTCGGCGCCACGACCGTGTGCGCGGGGCCGCCGGGCCCGGAGTGCATGAACTTCACCAGCACGCCGCCGATCGCGCCGGCCGCGACGACGGCGATGGCGCCGAGCGCCATCCACTGGCGGCGGT
>NZ_JBARCR010000715.1:0-7787 GCF_049794275.1 Trebonia sp. | reverse complement strand
GGCCGGGCCAGCGGCCGGGGACGAGGCCGGCAGGCATGACGGCGGCCGGATGGCCGGGCGTCCGACGGGGCCGCCGGGCAGCGCAGTGGGGCAAGAAGAAGTATGCCGGGTCGCTGGCTGAAGACGTGTGGCGCCGGCTGGACACGATGGACTTCATCAACCGGGGCATGGTGTTCGCCGCCACGCTGCTGTTGTGCTTGTTCCCGTTCCTCATCGTGGTCAGTGCGCTGGCTGGCCGGCCGGCGGCCCAGTCGCTGACCCGGTACACCGGCCTGAACAGCCAGGCCGCCGCCGACATCGGCCATCTGTTCGCCTCGCCGGCGGCCACCACCAGCGCCGTGGTCGGGACCGCCTCGATGGTGGTCTTCGTATTCGGCGGGATCGCCGCGGCCGCGGCGCTCCAGGAAATCTACGAGCAGGCCTTCGACCTGCCGCACCGGCGGATCAAAGACCTCCCGCACCGGCTGGCCTGGCTGGCCGCGCTGATCGGCGCGTCGCTGCTGACGGGCTTGGCCGGACCCGGGGTCCGGTACGTCGGCGGCCCGGCGCTGCTCGCAGTTGCTGGCCTGGTCTGGGCCACCGGCTTTTGGTGGCTCACGATGCGGATCTTGCTGGCGGGCAGGGTCTCCTGGCGGGCCCTGTTCCCCGCCGCCTGCGCCACCGGCGTGCTGTACGTGGCCATGCAGACGGTCTTCTCGCTGGTCTTCTCCGCCATGGTGATCTCCGACGAGCACACCTACGGCCCGATCGGGACCATCTTCGCCCTGCTGTCCTACCTGATCGCCATCGGCGTCGTAGTCATCCTCGGCGCGGTCGCCGGCCGCGCTTGGCACGAGCGCTCGTCAGGCACGAGCGAGACCGGCCGGTTACCCCCGCCCGGCCGTTCTCAGTTGACACCGCATGCGCGCGTCCAGGAGGCGACGGACGCCATATGCCGTTCCTCAATCCAGGGCAGGTCGGCAGTGCATGAGACGTGCTCGCCGCCGCCGGACACCACGCCCGGCAACGGCCCCTCGATCTGGTTCTGCGCGCCCAAGCTTGCCGGAGTCAGCGGTAGACGAGCGTTCCGTCGGCGAGGTCGGCCTCGGGCAGGATCTCGCGCTCCTGCTCGTGCTCGTGCATATGGGTCCATGGGTCGCGATCGCCTTGTTTGAACAGGATGTGCTGCGAGCGCATGACATAGCCGGCATTGAAGTTCTCCGGGTCGCACCAGGGCCGCAGCTGCATGTCCGTGTCCTGGGGCCGCAGGGCAGGGACCACCATCTCGGCGTGTTTCTCCTGCATCTTCGCCAGCAGCCGGCACACCAGGTCGCTGACCAGATCCACGCGCAGGGTCCAGCTGTGCCGGAAGTAGCCGAAGACATAGGCCATGTTCGGCAGGCCGTTGATCATGATGCCGCGCCAGGTCACGCGCTGTGTGAAGTCGACCGGTTCGCTGTCGACAGTGAACACGACATCCCCGAGGACCGACAGGTTGAATCCGGTGGCGGTGACGACGATGCGGGCGGGGATCTCCTCGCCGGAGCTGACCTTGATCCCGTGCTCGGTGAACGTCTCGATGGTGTCGGTGACGATTGAGGCCTTCCCCTCGCGCAGTGCCGCGAACAGGTCGCCGCCCGGGACGACGGCGATGCGCTGCTGCCACGGGCGGTAGCGGGGGGTGAAGTGCTTATCGACGTCAAAGCCCTCGGGCAGCAGCGGGCGCATGGACTCCATGAGGAACTCGTGCAGCTCGCCCGGCGCTTCCAGCGATGTCCGGGCCAGCCAGCTCTGTTGCGAGATGTACTGTCGGCGCAGGATCTCGTGCGTCCACTCCTCGGGGATGTCCAGGGCGCGCAGCGTCACGGCAAGCTCGTGGGTTGCGGGCGGGGCGTAGAAGTAGGAGGGGGAGCGCTGCAGCATCGTCACGTGCTCCGCCTTGCCTGCTATCGCGGGGATCAGTGTCGCGGCCGTGGCGCCGGACCCAATCACGACCACGCGCTTGCCCGCTAGGTCGAGGTCCTCGGGCCACCGCTGGGGGTGCACGATCACCCCCTGGAAACGGTCCATGCCTTCCCACTGGGGCTGGTAGGGCTTTGCGTGGTTGTAGTAGCCCGGACACATCCACAGGAAGCCCGTGGTGAACCGCAGCTGCCGTCCGGTGTCGCCCTGGATGACCTCGACGGTCCACCGGCGGTTCTCGCTGGACCAGCTGGCCGCAGTGACCTGATGCAGGTAGCGGATGTGCCGGCCGAGGCCATCCTCGTCAATGACCTCGTCGAGATAGGCGAGGATCTCCTCGCCCGCCGCGATCGACGGGCCGCGCCACGGCTTGAACCGGTAGCCGTACGTAAACAGATCGCTGTCGGAGCGCACGCCCGGATACCGATGGGTCCACCAGGTTCCGCCCCGGTTGTCCTGGGCGTCCAGGACAACGAAGGTCCGGTCCGGGAACTGGTCCCGCAGATGGTGCGCGGCGCCGATGCCGGAGACCCCCGCTCCGACAATGAGAACATCGACGTGGCCGGCGTCCTTGATCTCCTCAGTGCCCTGGGCCGGCGCGGTCGCGGGTGTAGTCGTCGTTGTCATGGCTGACTCTCCGGGACGCGAGCATTGCTGCCAGTGATCGTAGTTCCGCGGCAGGGCTACGGCCAGTGGCCAACGGTCGCGGGTGCTTGAGCTGGATGGTGAGCTCCTGCCGCAGCTGTAGATGGCAAGCTGCGGCGGAGTCTTCCTGTCAGGCTGCTGGCGCTTCGATCACGTTGAAAGTGGCAGTCTCAGCGCCGGTGTCGTAGTCCTAGGGTCCGCCGCCCTCCGAGGCAAACGCGATGGGTGGGAGGCAGTCGCGTTTGGCATCTTCACGGGGGAGGTTTGTAGGAATCAGCCTGTCGCACAAACCCTGGTTTACGGACAGCGCGGCGAGACTGACTGGAACCAGCGACGCGCCGGCGATCCCCGGTTACCGGAACGAAATAGCATGTGTGTTCTAATTAATCCATGGACCAAGAGCTAATAGTGACCGATCCTGACCGCGTGCAGCCCAGGCTCTCGTCCAGCTCGGCGGCTCGGGCATGGTTCCCATCTGCATCCGCCACGCGCTGCTTCCTTCGAGCGGAAGGTCCTGATGGTGCTCGAGAACTGGACCACGCCCACCTACTGGCCGGTGCCCGGGATACCCCAGGAGACGTGGCAGGTTCCGGGTCCGCGTATCCGGGCCGCTGCCCGGTCGGCCGATACAGACCGGTGAGTTCGTGATGACCATCCGCCGCTACGCCGGCCGGACAGGCTGGTGGATCGCCCCGGACACGGATCCAGACGAGAAGGCTAAGCGCCTCGCGGGGCTGATCGCGATCTACGTCGCGGTAGTAGGGCTATCACTTCCGGCGACAGCCCTATCCGCTGCGTCGCCAGCCGGCACCGCATGGAGGCTCACTGCGACGTCAGCGGGGACCGCATGGGGACTCGCCCCGGCCTCCTCGATGGGGACATACCCACGGCTGGACGCGTACTGCGCTGCCCGGGTACAGCAGTACCCGGAGCGCGTTGCGGCCAACGCGACGGCCAATACCACCATCCCGCCCGCGGGCACGGACTTCCACTGGGGTCCATGGGTCAACCAGACGCCGGAGATGGCGTACAACTTCTCCAAGGTGGACGGGAACTTCTCGGGCACTACCGACGAGATCCTCGAGTGGGCCGCCTGCAAATGGGGCATGGACCAGAACATTGCCAAGGCCGAAGCAATGGCCGAGTCTTCGTGGTACCAGAGCACGGTCGGTGACAACGGCGACTCCTATGGCATCCTTCAAGTCCGGGCAGCGCCAGACGGGTCTTCCGCGTCCGCGAACAATGGCTGGGGCGGCTATCCCTGGACGCAGAAGTCCACCGCTCTCGATGCGGATGCGCAGATGGCCTACCTGCGCGCGGTCTACGACGGCCAGTCCTATATGGGAAACGGCGGTAATGGATCCCCTGCTCTAAAGGGCGATATCTGGAACGCGGTCAGTACCTGGCAATCCGGGTCTGACACAGGGCCGGACTCGTACACGCAGGAGATCCAGGGCTACCTGGCATCTCAGGCGTGGCGAAGATCGTATCCGCTCCACAGCGCGATGCCCGCTGGGGTCATTCCCTGAAAGCAGAGAAAACCCGGTCAGGGCTCACGCGTACCCACGACCTGATACGGGTGGCGCTCCAGAACGATCCCGGCCGTCGCCCGGGGGAGACTGGGAGCCTGGCCGGGCAATCCCACGCCAGATCTCACCGGAATGCTGAAAGTCCATAACTTTCCCTAGTCCTGTGGAACGGACGCCTCGTGCACGGTCCTCCCCGGCAGGAGCGGGACTGCGGAAATGGTGCCGCACGGACCTCGACGGGTTCCGCCTGATCTCACTCAGTCCCGCCAGATCGGCGGACAGGGCCTGGCGGCCGGCGGATAGTGTCCGGGTGGTGGAGGTAACCATCAGGACCTACGAGCGGCGGGATGCGGCCGGCGTGGCCGATGTTTTCTACCGTTCCGTCCGCGAAGTGGCGCTGTCTGATTACACGCCTGAACAGGTCGGGGCCTGGGTTCCCGGACGCTGGGACGCCGAGCGGGAACACCGCCGTTCCGGTGATGGCCGGCTGGTCCTGGTGGCCGCAGACGAACCGGGCCGCGTGGTCGCGTTCATCGATCTGGAGCCCGACGGGCACATCGACCGCCTTTTCTGCGCGCCTGAGGCGGTCGGCCGCGGCGTCGCGTCGCGGCTGTACGACGCGATCGAGGCTGCGGCACGCGCGCAGGGCATCCAGCGGCTGTTCACGGAGGCTAGCGAGCCAGCCCGGCGCTTCTTCGAGCGGAAGGGCTTCACCGTGCTGGAGCGCCAGGACATGATCCTGCGGGGCGTGCCTATCCACAATTACCGGATGGCAAAGACTCTCGGCTAAGGCCGGCCGCAAAGCCGCCTCCTGCAGATCACCCTTGGCATCCGACGACAGCAGCGGTAGTCGCGGCTGCCCGCCGACGCTGGGTAACGAGCACTGATCCCAGCGGCGCCCGCGAACCGCCTGATATGTTCGACTGCCTCACGCTTGGCACCCGTCGGTTAAGGCGTGCAGAACATTTCGATCTGGGCCGCCGTGATTGACGTCGACTGTAGTGCTGATGACCCGACCGCACACCTGGCTTGCCCGTGCAGGGATACCGGCGCACCGCTGCGATACCTGGTCACGTCCCGGACAAGCTGCTACCGACCGGCGATTGCGCGTCCGCCCTGGCCATCCTGCGCCGCCGGCGAGCCTGACTGGCTGCTGTCCAGCTTTATCCACGGCATCAAGCGACGCCCTCAGGATTGGCTGAGGCCAGATTCCTGAGGGCGCCCGCAGTGCGTCTCCAGGCTTGCTATAGAGCAACCCCCGGAGGCGTCTGACGATTAGCGAACATCGCGAGCACCTCCTTCCTGATACAGAGGACATATCTTGCCGCGGCGCGCTCATCGTAGGACTGCACGCCGACATGCGGCAACGCATTTACCTCTGCTGCGGGGCGGGAGATAACGCCGCCCCGCGCGGTGTAACCGTCAACGGGCAGAAGATCTCCTGAGCAGGCTCGACGACCACCAGCATCGATCTACCGAGGCGTGCATATCGGAATTCCCGCGCCGTTGTGGCTGTGGTCAGCGGTAGCCAGGTCGCGGCCAGTAGTCCTGGGGTTTCGGTGATGTGGGCTCTGGGCCGGGGCGGGTTTTCGCCGGTGCGGTGATGTCGCAGCTGCGGGCGGGAAAATCAAGTGCTCCCGGCGCGCTGACCTCTCTATGATCCGGGCATGGACCTGCGCATCGCGACCATCGCCGAGCGGCCCGCCATGAAGTCCCGGTTCGTGAACGAGGAGGCCGAGCCATGGCCCGCGTTCATGAACGAAGACCCCATCGCCTGGCTCTACTTCAGCGACGTCCGGATCGCGCACCCTGAATACGGGCTGATCGCCTACGATGCGGACGCCCCGGACCAGGCGGTCGCCCGGGCGTTCTGCGTGCCTTTCGCCTGGGACGGCGACCCGGCTCTCGGCGAGCTGCCAGTCGACGGCTGGGATGGCGTGATCTGGCGTTCGGCGCGCGATCGCCAGATCGGGCAGAAGCCGAACCTGGTCTCGGCGCTGGAGATCACCGTTCCCACGGACCTGCAGGGCACCGGCCTGTCCGGGAAGATGCTGGCGGCGATGCGGGACAACGTGAAACGTCTCGGATTTAAGGACCTGGTCGCCCCGGTGCGGCCGAACCGCAAGCACCTGGTCCCGGACATGCCCATCGAGGAGTACGCGGCGCTGGTCCGCGAGGACGGCATGCCCCGGGATTCATGGCTACGTGTTCACGTCCGGGCCGGCGGCCGGATCGTTGGCACCTGCAAGCGCGCGATGGTCATCCCCGGCACGCTAGATGAGTGGCGTTCCTGGACCGGCCTGCCGTTCGACGAGTCGGGGCCGGTCGTGGTGCCCGGCGCGCTCGTGCCGGTCCAGTGCAGCGTCGAGCATGACTACGCGGTCTACGTCGAGCCGGCGATCTGGGTGCACCACCGGCTGTGAGCCGGGCCCTGGCCGGCCTAACCGGACGTTCTGCGCGCCGAAGCCTACATATTCCTACGGCTCAACAGGAATCCCTATTCGATTTGCTTCCGAGATGTGGAACATCCATGTTTACACCGCGTCATCAGCCGGGGCGAGGTGCGCGATGCTCGGCGGCGGCGGGATCGGCGAGCACGAGGCTAGCGCGGTCACCGGCGGCGGCGGGATCGAAGAGCAGGTCACCGCCGTCTTCGGCGGCGGCGGCACGGACGAGCAGGACGCCAGCTCGATGGCCGGCGGCGGTGGGATCCGCGAGCACGAAGCCAGCGCCGTCTCCGGCGGCGGCGGGATCGCCGAGCACGTAGCCAGCGCGGTCACCGGGGCCGGCGGGATCGGCGAGCACGAGCCCAGTGCGGTCACCGGCGGCGGCGGGATTGAGGAACAGCCCTGCGCCGTACTCGGTGGCGGCGGGATCTCTGATCCCGAACGGGCCGGGCGGCGAGCCAGGGCCGACGTGGCTTCGCTCGCATCGGACTCCATCTGCATATTCCTATAGTGCAGCCGACGGCCCGTCCGGTCACTGCCCCGGCGGCCAGAAACCACCGTCCTCGCCCACCGGGCCCTTCCCGCACCGGGCCCTTCCCGCTTGGCCCGCCTCCCGGCGCTGCTCCGGGCCGGCAGCCCGGCACAGTCGATTCCGGTGCGTTCTCCGACCCTGCTGGCCGACGCGTCGGTCGTCCAGCCCGGCGGCACCGCCGGGCATCTCGCACGGGCCGCGGGCGAGGTCATCGCCAGCCTCGTCAGCTGATTGCGCGGTCAGTGCGATGGCGGGAGCGAGATATGCCCCGGAAGCATCCGGCGATCTGCTTGGTCACTTCGTCGAGGCCGCCGAAGTCGGCGGGCTTACCTCCGGCCTGGCTGCATCTGACGGTGACAGCGTGGCGGCCTTCGGTACGCGATATCCGCCTGATCTGCGCGGCGGACCCGGACCTGAAATTATCTCCCAGGGGAATACCGATCTGGACGATGTGTGTGACCACCGGCCCTCACGGCGGGACGGCTAGCCGCGGACAGGGAGGAGCGAGCTCGGTCGGCTCAGGAGCGTCACCAGGTGCAAGTCGCTACGGGCCGTTCGGACGGGTCGGCGGGTCGAGCGAGTTTGAGCCGACGGGGTTCACCGCGCGCCGGTTGTTCTGGCCAGCACGACCAGGATGGTCGCGGCCACGTTGGCTAGGCGTCGTTGTGGGCGTTTTGACTCCATTGCAGGGTC
>NZ_JBARCR010000714.1:0-1565 GCF_049794275.1 Trebonia sp. | reverse complement strand
GCGGCCCGCGCCGGCCAGCCGCAGCGGCAGGTCGACATTCTGCGCCCCGGTCAGGTAGGGCAGCAGGTTGCGCGCCGTCTGCTGCCAGATGAACCCGACCACGGACCGGCGGTAGCCGAGCCGCTGCCCGGCGGACAGCGAGGCCAGGTCCTGCCCGGCGACCCGCACCGAGCCGGCGGTCGGCGTGTCCAGGCCCGCGAGGATGTTCATCAGGGTCGACTTGCCGCTGCCCGACGCGCCGACAAGGGCCGTCAGCTCCCCGGCCGCGATCACCAGGTCAAGCCCCTGCAGCGCCTGCACCTCGATGCCCTCGGCGAGGTAGATGCGCACTAGCCGGTCGCACACGATCAGCGCGCCGTCGCCGTAGCCCGTGTGCTCCGCCGAGGCAGCAGAAGTCAGCTCGTCCAGCTCAGAACCCGCCATCGCTTCTCCCATCATCCGCCTGCTCGCAGGCTCGCGGTCACGCCGCGCCGTCGTCCTGTCCTGACCTCGATCGCCAGCGCCACGGCGGCCACCGCGGCGAGCCCCGCCAGCGGCAGCGCGACCGCGGCCACGTCCGGCGTGAGCGCGACCGCCGCCGACGATCCCGTGAACGCCGACAGGTCGATCGCCGGCGCCACCACCCGCGGCAGCAGCACGGCGCACGCCCAGGCGGCCACCGCCGCGGCGATCACGGCGGGCAGCACCTCGAGCACCACCATCCGCGTCCGGTGTCGCTCGTCGAGGCCCATGGTGGCGAGCCTGGCCAGCGTGACTTCCCGTTCGGCGGCGCCGAGCGCAAGCTCGAGCAGCATCACGGCCAGCCCGAGCCCGGCCGCGACGGCGACGGCGAGCGCGAACAGCACGAAGGTGCCGTGCTGCAGCGGTGCGCTGGCCAGGCTGTTCAGGATGTCCGAACGGAAGGTCACTCCGCCTTCAGGGATCATGGTCCGCACCACCGCGGTCAGCCGGGTCCTGTCGATGCCCGCGCCGGTGAGCAGCAGCTCGTTGACCGGCACCGGCGCGGCCGGAATGGCGAAGCTGTGCAGCGCCGACCGAGGAATGATCACGAAGGCGGAGGTGCCGGGCAGCGCCTGGGTCGCCGGCACCACGCCTGCGACCTGGACCCGCACGGGCTGGACGGGCCCGTCGGACGTGAGCGTGCTAGCACTGTGGCCTAGGTAGGCCGCGGCTTGCGGGGACGCGAGCACCGGGACCGGCGCCCCAGCCCGTCCTGGCTGGAGCAACCGGGCGGGCAGCGGCGGGAAGCCCTGGGTGGCGGCCGCCAGCGCCGCGTAGCTCGCCGGGTCGACGACGAGGCCGGTGATCTGGTCGTCGTTCTGGGTGCTCCAGTTGGCCTGCCACACGGCGGCGGCGTGCGTTACGCCAGGTACCCGGCTCGCCGCCCGCTCCGCCGCCGGATAGATCTGGACGCCAGGGGTGCTCAGCGCACTCGCCATGACTGTGGCGTCGGCGCCGACGGCCTGCCAGGAGGCGGCGGTCTCGCCCCTGGCGACCGCGTCCCGCACCATGCCGGCGAACGCGGTCACGCTGAGGGCGAGGACCAGCGCGAACGCGGGCAGCGC
>NZ_JBARCR010000713.1:0-1810 GCF_049794275.1 Trebonia sp. | reverse complement strand
TCAAAGCCATGGCTGAAAATCCGTAACGAGACAATCCCGAAGAACCATCCCGCGACGGGGGTTTAGTACATATAATGCACTGGCTTTTAACACGCTGTTGAGTTCTCAAGAAACGGACACACACCATCGAGGAGCTTCAGCTCCTCCTCCGGGGCAACCCTCGAACCATACTCCGCAGTACCCCTCATGTCAACCGCGTTTCCTGGAATTTTCCAGGATGTTGCGGACACACGAAGCTCCCGTAGGAGGCTGCTCGGTGGTTCCCCGGGGCCTGTCTCGCCTTGCGGCGTCCAGTCCCCCTCGGGGCATGTGAACTCTACGACCGCGCGAAACCTTCGTCAAATCGGGCGCTCTGACCGCCGCCGTGGCACCCACGGCCGGTACACGGACACCGACGGCTCCCCGTCCAGCCAGAACCGCCACGGCACGGTGGCTGCCGCGCTCACCCCGACTCTCGGCCCGGTGCAGATCGCGTTCTCTGCTACCGAACCGGTCCTGGACCTGAGCCGCACCGGCGACGCTGGATCACAGAAGTCGGCACCGTTGAGGGCCCGGTCGATTGCGAGTGCCTGACAGAGCCGCGCCGGCCCCCGCGCAAGATCCTTGGGCGGTCCCTGGACGGGCCGCCTGCGGCGCGCGAGCTCCTCCCCCGCGATCACCGCGCCGGCCCGCATCAGCACGGCCGACGCGGTGCCTGGCGTCATGCAGACGACGTTCACGCAGAAATGCATGCCGTAGGTGAAGTACACGTAGGCGTACCCTGGCGGCCCGTACATCACCGCGTTCCGCGCCGTCCGGCCCCGGGCCGCGTGCGACGCGGGGTCGCCCTCGCCGTTGTAGGCCTCCACCTCGGTCAGCCTGACCGCGACGAGACCCTCGGGGGATTCGTGCTCGAGCACGCAGCCGAGCAGGCCAGGCGCGACCTCAGGAGCGGGCCGGTTCAGGAACTCCCTCGGCAGCAGCCCGGCCAGCTGGTCAGGCACCGCCGGCCGTGGCCCACGCCGCGGCGTCGTTCACCGTGGCGCGCAGCGCGACGAGCTGTTCGGCGACGCGGTCCGGCGCCGTGCCGCCGAACCCCTTGCGGGCGGCGAGCGCGCCGTCCACCGTGAGCACGGCGCGGACGTCCGGGGTCAGGTGCGGAGAAACCCTGGTGAGGTCCTCGTCGCTTACCTCGTCGAGGCCGACGTCGTGCACCTGGCACCAGACCACCAGGTGCCCGACGATCTCGTGCGCCTCGCGGAACGCGACGCCGCGCCGCACCAGGTACTCGGCCAGGTCCGTGGCCAGGGTGTAGCCCGCGGGGGCGCCGGCGCGCAGCCGCTGCGCGTTGATCCTGAGGGTGGCGATGAGGCCGGCCATGGCCGGCAGCACGAGCAGCAGCGTGTCGACCGCGTCGAACACCGGCTCCTTGTCTTCCTGCAGGTCCCTGTTGTAGGTGAGCGGGAGTCCCTTGAGGGTGGTGAGCAGGCCGGTGAGCCCGCCGATGAGCCGCCCGGCCTTGCCCCTGGCGAGCTCGGCGACGTCCGGGTTCTTCTTCTGCGGCATGATCGACGAGCCGGTGGCGTACGCGTCGTCGATCTCGATCCAGCCGAACTCCTGCGAGGACCACAGCACGATCTCTTCGCCGAGCCTGGACAGGTGCACGCCGGTCAGCGCGGCCGCGAAGCAGAACTCGGCGGCGAAGTCGCGGTCGGCGACCGCGTCCATGGAGTTCGGCGCGGCGCTGTCGAAGCCGAGCTCGGTCGCGAGCTGCCGCGGGTCGACGGGCAGCGACGACCCGGCGAGCGCGCCGGCGCCGAGCGGGCTGACC
>NZ_JBARCR010000712.1:0-3296 GCF_049794275.1 Trebonia sp. | reverse complement strand
CCAAGCGGGGTGAACAACATCCTGATCGTCAACAAGGTGATGACCCCCAGCCGGGTCACCGCGATCATCGTCAAGGAACGCCTCGGCTTCTGATCACCTTGTCGTCGCTAGCGCGGCCAGCAGGGCGGGCGGGTCGTAGCCGCCGCGGTAGACGACGCCGTCGATGAACAGGGTCGGCGTGCCAAGCACCTGGCCCGAAGCGAGGCCGCTGTCAACGTCGCGGCGGATCCGCGCTGCCACCGTGATGCTGGCCCGGTCGCGTTCGAACGCCGTCAGGTCGAGGCCAAGCTCGGCGGCGTACGCGAGCAGGTCGCCGTCTTGGAGCGCCTTCTGCCGGTGGAATAGCAGCTCGTGCATGTCCCAGAACCGGCCCTGCGCTGCGGCTGCCTCCGCCGCGGTGGCCGCGGCGAAAGCGTGCGGATGGATGCTGGTCAGCGGAAAGTGCCGGAACGCGAACCGCATGTTCCCGCCAAGCTGCTGTTCGACCTGGCTGATCGCATGGAACGCCTGCCGTGAGTACGGGCACTCGTAATCGCCGTACTCGATGATCAGGCGGCCGGTGGCCGAGCCGCGGACGTGGTCGACTTTCTCGTCCAGCGGCGGCAGGGTCAGCTCGCGGTCGTCCGGTGTCGCGTCTACGGCCATGGGTCGCCTCCTGCTAACTGGCTATTCGATTGTCCTGAAGCTACTTGGCGTCAGGGTGAGCGGATGTCGCCTGGTTCCGGTGATTTCGCTGCCCGCGGCGTCGCGAGCCGCCGGATCACTTGAATCAGGCGACGCCTGCTCACCGGCCTGGTCATAAGAATGCGGAGGGTGATGTCAACTTTCGCGCTCGGCCGGATGCAAGTCAGACGGTCGGGATACGGTGCGATGCAGCTCGCCGGCCAATTCGCCTTCGGTCCGCCACCTGACCGGGCAGCGGCCATCGGCGTGCTCAGGACCGCGGCAGCCGCCGGAGTCGATCACATCGACACCGCTCAGTACTACGGCTCCGGCGTCGTCAACGACCTGATCCACGACGCGCTCTACCCCTACCCCGACGGGCTGGCGATCGTCAGTAAGGTCGCGGTCCGGCGCGACGACGCCGGTGCCGTCCTGCCGTTCGATGATCCGGACCAGCTGCGTAAAGGTATCGAGGACAACCTGCGCAGCCTGCGGGTCGGCCAGCTAGCCGCGGTCAACCTCCGGCTGCCCGGCGACGGGCGCGTCGGCGCGCGTTTCGATGACCAGCTGGCCGCGATGGTGGCGGCCCGCGACGACGGCCTGATCGCCGGCGTTGGCCTGAGCAATATCAGCGTCGAACAGCTCCGGCACGCCGTGGCAGGAACGGAGATCGTATGCGTGCAGAACCTGTTCCACCTCGCCGACCGGCGGGCAGCCGCTCTCCTTGAGGAGTGCCTCAGCCGCGGCATCGCATTCGTGCCGTTCTGCCCGCTCGGCTGGCCGCGCGGCCAGCAGAACCCCGTGCTCACCAGCCCGGTAGTCATCGAGACGGCAGCCCGCCTCGGGATCACGTCAGCACAGGTCGCACTCCAGTGGCTGCTGCAGCTGGCCCCCAACGTGCTACTCATCCCGGGGACCGGCTCCGTCGCTCACCTGCGGGAGAACCTGGCCGCTGAAGGCGTCGCACTAGATGAACAAGCACTGCGTCAACTGGACGCGGTCGCACCATGGCCAGAGGACGCCCCTCGATCATTGGGATTAGGTGATGCCCAATCACCTTGCGGCAGGCCAGCCTGGCTGCATGACGTCTGATGCTACTTCCGTTGGCGGCGGCCTGGGCCGACGGCGCTGGCTGGTCTTGGGCGTGGTCGGCCTGGCGCAGCTGATGGTGGTCCTGGACCTGACGATCATGAATATCGCGCTGCCATCGGCCCAGCGGGCGCTGCACTTCACGACGGTGGACCGGCAATGGGTGGTCACCGCCTACGCGCTGGCGTTCGGCAGCTTGCTGCTGCTGGGTGGCCGGCTGGCTGACCTGCTGGGCCGGAGGGTGACGTTCCTGATCGGGCTGGTCGGTTTCGCGGGGGTCTCGGCCATCGGCGGCGCCTCGGTGAATTTCGCCATGCTGGTGACCGCGCGGGCCTGCCAGGGCGCGTTCGCCGCGCTGCTGGTGCCCTGGGCGCTGTCGGTGCTGGTCACCACGTTCACCGAGCCGAAAGAACGCGCCAAGGCGTTCGGGGTGTTCGGCGCGATCGCCGTGGCTGGCGGCGCGGTGGGCCTGCTGCTGGGCGGCGCGCTGACTGAGTACCTGTCCTGGCGGTGGACGCTGTACGTGAACCTGATCTTCGCCGCGGTCGCGTTCATCGGGGGAGCGCTGCTGCTGCAACGGCAGCCGATCGGCCGCCAGGCCCTGAACGGGCTGGCGCTGGCGCACGGCTACGACACCGCGTTCTGGTGGACCGCAGGCATCTTCGCCGTCGGCGCGGTCATCAGCGGCGCCCTGCTCCGCAACGGGCCACTGCGCCCGGCTAGCACACCGTCCCCCGCCGCCGGCGTGGAACGCGCCACCGCGTAGCGATGCTAGAAAGCGTGACCTGATGCGGGTCAGCGGCGGCAGTGCCCCGCCATTGCCCGGCGTCCTGAACTCGCTGGCCGGACCGCTCGATCACTTTGGCTACTGGGCCGTCTTGCTCCTGGTCATGGTCGAGGACTTCGGGATTCCCGTGCCCGGCGAGAGCGTGCTCATCGTCGCCTCGGTCTACGCGGGCGCGGGCAGGCTCAACGTGGTGGCGGTCGGCGTCATAGGCTTCGCCGCCGCCGTCATCGGCGACAACGTCGGCTTCGCCCTCGGGCGTTTCGGCGGCCGCGCGCTGGCCCTGCGCCTAGGACGGTACGTGCGCCTCACCGAGGAGCGGCTGGACAAGGCCGAGGTCTTTTTCAACCATCACGGCACCTGGATCATCACGGTGGCGCGCTTCATCGAAGTGCTCAGGCAGGTCAACGGGATCGTCGCCGGCGTCAGCGGCATGCGGTGGCTGCGCTTCCTCGCTTTCAACGCGCTCGGCGCGGCCTTGTGGGCGGGGACCTGGGTAAGCCTCGGTTACCTGGCAGGCAGCCGCATCGGCACGATCTATCACTCCATCAGCGAGTACTCCTTGTACGTGCTGATCGCGCTGGCGGTGCTGCTGACGGGCTATATTGCCTGGCGCGTGCTGCGCCGCAGGCGGCGCGTCGAATAGCAGACACCACGCGTCCGTGATCCGACGACTGATGTGCGACGCATTTCCGCCAGCTGATGTGCGATAGGTCTAGAACCTGCCGATCACATGACACGCGGGCAACACGCGGATCTG